>CAXHYW010000089.1:0-9460 GCA_964021475.1 uncultured Desulfobacteraceae bacterium
CCGTCAAATCCCTTCACCCCACCAAAAACCCATGGCAGGTTGTGGCGAAGGCAGGCGCGGTTCAACACCTGCCGGGTGGGATAATTGTCACATCCGTCCACCACCAGGTCCACCCCTTCCAGCAGTGCATCAATGCTTTTTTCTTCAATCTTGATCTGTGCCTGGGTGATCTGTATGGTTGAGTTGAGCTGGCCCAAGCGATCGGCTGCAGAGGCGGTTTTGGGTTTTCCCAGGCTGGCCTCCCCATGAACCAGCTGTCGGTTCAGGTTGGAAAGTTCGACACTATCGTTATCAACTATGACCAGGTGGCCCACACCGGCGGCTGCCAGGTACAGGGAGGACAGGGAGCCTAGCCCACCGGCCCCGGCAATCAGGACCCTTGATCGTGCAAGGGTTTCCTGACCCGGGATACCGATTTGGGATAGCTTTATCTGGCGGGTATACCGCTCATTGTCCAAAGGGACCACTGTCCTTTTTCCTTATTTTGCCATTCGTTCTTTGTAGTCCTGGATGGCATGAAAAACCCGTTCCGGCGTCAAAGGCAGCTCATTGAGCCTTACCCCTGCTGCATTGTAGACGGCATTGAGGATGGCGGGTATGGTCGGCATGATGGCGCCTTCCCCCACTTCTTTGGCGCCGTAAGGGCCATTGGGTTCATCGCTTTCCACCACAATGGTCTTGACCCGGGGCATGTCCATGGAAGTGACAATCTTGTATTCGGCAAGGTCGGCGTTGAGTACCTGGCCTTTATCGTTAAAGATCACCTCTTCATGCATGGCTTCTCCGATTCCCATGGAAACGGATCCCTCCATCTGGCCTTCCACCGAGGTCATGTTGATGGCCTTGCCGCAGTCATGGGCGTCGGTGATGCTGTCTATGGTCACTTGTCCTGTTTCCATGTCAACGGTGACCTCGGCCACCTGTGCTGAACATCCGTAGGCAGGCGAAGTCCCAACCGCTGCTCCTTTGAATTTTCCGCCCAGGTTATGGGGCTTATATTTTCCGGTTCCCACAATGGAGCCCCGTTCAAGGAAGGCAACTCTGGAAGCCTCTTTAAAGGTTAGCTTTTCAGAATCTGGATTGTCTGTCCAGCCTCTGTGCTCTTTGATATAGCGTGTTCTAAGGGCTGAAAAATCAGGGGTATCTCCGCTGAATTCAATGAATCCGTTTTTGATATCCAGTTCTTCCTTCGGAACATTCAATTGCTCTGCCAGTACTTCCAACACCTGGGCCTTGGCATGGTCGGCGGCATTCTTGGTGGCGTGCCCCGTCATAAGCGTCTGGCGGCTGGAATAGGCACCTAAGTCCACGCCCATGTCGGTGTCCCCGGAGGCCAGGCGGATATGGTCCAATGGAATCCCCAGGGCTTCGGCGGCAATCATGGCAAAGGCGGTGTCAGATCCCTGGCCGATTTCAGCCGATGCCGTATAAACAAGGGCGGTGCCCCCGTCTTCGGTGAGCTTGACAATCACCGTGCCGTGAAAGGTGTCGGACCGGTAAATGGGATACCCTGCTCCAGATACAAAGAAACCGCAGGCCATGCCGATGCCTTTGCCGTTGGGCATGTTTCCTTTTTTCTTGTCCCAGTCGGACCCCTCTCGTACCGCTTCTATACATTCAGACATGCCGAATGAGCTCATGTTCAGGTCGTTGCAGGTAGTGTCCCCTGCGTTCATCATGTTTTTGATCCGCAGTTCCATGGGGTCCATGCCGATCTCTTCGGCAATCATGTCCACCTGCTGTTCAAAAAGAGCCCGGGCAATAACCGCCCCGTGTCCACGCTGGGCTCCACAGGTGGGTTTGTTGTTGTAAACCCGGTACCCGTCGTAGCTCATATTGGCAATTTTGTAGGGTCCTCCCAGAAGGGAGCCCGTGTAATAGACCGTGGCAATGCCGAAACTGGTATAGGCACCGCCGTCCAGGCAGCACTCATGCTTGATGGCCATGAGGGTGCCGTCTAACATGGCGCCGGTGGTGATGGTGTGGGTGAACTGGTGCCGGGCCCTGCCATACATGAATACCTGGTCCCTTGTAAAATTCATTTTAACGGGTTTCTTGGTTTCCCTTGCCAGGATGCAGCAGGCAAGCTCCATGGGGTTGGCCGCGGCCTTGATGCCGAAACCGGCGCCCACATAAGGTTTTTTGACCCTTATCTTGCCCACGTCCATTTCCAGGACCATGGCCACGGTGCGTTGAACATAATGGGGGACCTGGGTGGAGCTGACCAGGGTGAGGACGCCTCGGTTGTCAAATTCGGCAACGCATCCCTGCATTTCGATAAAGGCTCCGTCCTGGCGTTTGTTTTTCATGGTGCTGGTCTTGATGATATCGCATTTCTTCAGGGCCGCCGCCACATCCCCGAACTCCTGGTGAACTTCAGCGCACAGGTTGCCGGGAGAGTTTTCATGGAGCTGGGGGGCTCCCTCTTTCATGGCATCTTCCACCGTGAATACCGCAGGTAAAAGTTCATATTCCACTTCGATAAGTGTGCAGGCTTTGAGGGCAATCTCCAGGGTAACTGCTGCAACCGCCGCAATCTCATCGCCTATGTACCTCACCTTGTCAATGGCAAACACCGTTTCATCATACCGGGCCGGGCTGACCCCATATTTAATGTGACCTGCCTGTTCATGGGTGATAACCGATTTTACACCGGGAAGCGCTTTGGCCTTTGTGGTGTCGATGGAAATTATTTTTGCATGGGCATGGGGGCTTTGGAGCAGGGCTCCGTAAAGCTGGCCCGGTCGGCTGATGTCATCGGTAAACACGGCCTGTCCCGTTGCCTTGTCCGGGGTATCAATCCGGTGGGCCCGGGTGCTGATAATATCGAAATCTTTCATGGGTTCCTCCTTTGGATAGGGCTCTGGGTTATGAACTCTGGGATTCAATGGCTTCGAAAATTTTCTGGTATCCTGTGCACCGGCAGAGATTGCCTGAAATGCCTTCCCGGATTTCCTCTTCGGAAGGGTTCGGGTTTTTATCCAACATGTTCTTGGCTGACATGATCACGCCCGGGGAGCAAAAACCGCACTGGATGGCCCCTTTTTCAACAAAGGCCTCCTGGAGGGGGTGAAGTCCCTGGTCCGTGCTCAACCCTTCAATGGTCTCAATGACCGACCCATTGGCCTGGGCTGCCAGGACCAGACAGGAATTGACCGCATTCCCGTCCATGATGACGGTGCAGGCACCGCAATCTCCGGTGTCACACCCTTTTTTGGTGCCCGTGAGGGCAAGCTCGTAGCGGAGCATGTCGGCCAGGGTGAGATTGGGCTCCACCGCAATTTCATGGGATTGATCATTTATGGTCAGACTGATTATCTTTTTCATGGGTTCTCCTTGGAATTCTTTTGTGACCAAATCTTGTAAAGAATGGTCTTTAACCCTTTCTTTTAAGGGAATGTTCCACCGTCATTTTCTATTGGGAAGCACCCCTGGCCCGATCATAGGCCGTTGTCAGGGTTCGTTTTGTCAAGACGCCCACCATGGCTTGTCGATACCCGGCGGTTCCCCTGAAGTCGTCTATGGGACGGCAGTCTTCTCTTCTGGCCATTTCACCGGCAGCAAAAAACGAGTCTTCCGAAGGGGTCTGACCCAAAAGTGTGCTTTCAGCTTTCGGGGATCGGATGGGGGTGGCTGCAACCGAGCCCAGAGCGATGCGGCAGGTGGCAACTTTTCCCGTGCCCGGATCATATTCAAGGAAGGCCGCTACATTGACCACGTTGATTTCTGATGATTTGCGTTTGCCCAGCTGGATATAATGTGCATCACTGTTATCGCCGGGAATGGGAAGCCTGAAACCGGTTAGGATTTCATCCGGCTGGATGCAGGATTTGCCGGGACCTGTAAAAAAGTCGGCAATGGGAATTTCTCGTTTGTTGTCGCAGCTTTCTAAAAGAGCAACCGCATCATACACCAACAGGGCGCATAGGGTATCTCCGGCGGGGCTTGCATTGCAGGCATTGCCGCCAATGGTGGCCCGGTTTCGAATCAAATGACTGCCAAGATTGTCACAGCCGGCCTTGAGAGCCTTGAATCTTTCTTGAATAATGGGGGTTGCGGAAAGCTGTGCCATGGTGGCGCAGGCACCCATCACAATGGTATTATTTTCTTGGGTGACAAGGGTCAGGGACTCGATTCGTCCCAGGCTGATGAGGTGATCTGTGGTAACCAGCTTTTTTTTCAGGTGCACCAGAAGATCGGTTCCACCGGCCAGTAAACGTGCATTCGTGCCAAATTTTTTTTTGAGTTCCAGTGCATCCCCAATAGAAATGGGTTCGTGGAATTCAAAGGTGGGTAAGAGCATATTTGTCTCCTCCATGGTTAAGGGGAAAAATTAACGATTACCTATGGGCTATCATTGGAAGGTTGACATGTCAACAAAAATTTAGCTCTGGCGGGTAACCGTTTTGTTCGCCATGCTGAACACTTGGTTTCGTTTCTTCAACAGCCTGATATTTAAAGGGTAATAACCTATTGTTTGGTCGGCAACAACGATAATTGAAAATTAAAATTATTAAATAATTTATAATGGCGAACTAAAAAACATTGGTTTTGCCGACAGTTTTATGCCCAAGTAAATAATGCAAATACCATGCTCCCATCATCTCATCCGGTCGACTAATACCTGGCGTGGTTTGACCCCATCGGTTGCACCGATAATCCCGTTTTTCTCCATCAGGTCGATGATCCTTGCGGCTCGGTTGTACCCGACCCTAAGCTCGCGCTGAACACTTGATATGGACGCCTTTCTTGTGGACAGAACATAATCAAGGGCTTCTGTGTATTTTTCATCATAATCATCTGTGTTCACTTCCAGGGACGGTTCGTATTCTTTTTCCGAGGTGATTTCAAGGACATATTGGGGGGTTCCCTGGGTCTTTAGAAAATTGGTGATGGAGATAATTTCCGTTTCGGAAAGATAGGTGCCGTGAACTCTGGTCAACCGTGCGGTGCCTGGGGGGACAAAGAGCATATCTCCTCTGCCCAGAAGGGTTTCGGCGCCGTTGGAATCGATGATGGTTCTGGAGTCGGTTTTGGAGGAGACCTGAAAGGATATCCTTGTGGGGAAATTGGCCTTAATGATGCCGGTTAACACATCAACGGAAGGGCGCTGGGTGGCAAGAATCAGATGAATACCCGCCGCCCTTGCCATCTGGGCGATGCGGGTGAGTGAAAGTTCAATATCCTTGCTTGCGGTCATCATGAGGTCGGCCAACTCGTCTATGATGACGACAATATAGGGATATGGTTCAATATCATCTTCCCCATATTCAGACAGATCCGAGTGTTTTACTTTGTGATTGTACTGCTCAATATTTCTGACTTTTAGTTTGGCCAGCATCTCATACCGGCTCTCCATCTCCCGAACCACCCACTGAAGGGCAATATTGGCCTTTTTCATGTCGGTGATGACCGGGGTGAGCAAATGGGGAATATCATTGAACATCGAAAGTTCAATGCGCTTTGGGTCAATCATGATAAATCTTACGTTTTCAGGGGATGACTTATAAAGAATACTGGCAATCATGGCGTTGAGGGCAACACTTTTTCCTGTACCCGTTGCCCCTGCAATGAGCAGATGTGGCATTTTTTCAAGCCCCACAATCACCGGGTTGCCGATGATATCCTTGCCCAGACAGATGGGGGTATGGGAGTCGATATTGATAAAATCTTCAGACCCGACAATATCAATAAAGGGTACAATACTCATCTTTGTGTTGGGGATTTCAATACCGATCACATCCTTGCCGGGAATCGGGGCGACAATACGGATACTCAGGGCGCTCAGAGCCAGTGCCAGATCATCGGCCAGGTTCACGATTTTACTGATCTTGATGCCGGGATCCGGCTTGTATTCAAATGTAGTAATCACAGGGCCGGGGGAAACTGCCATGACTTCTCCCTTGATGCCGAAGAACCCCAATTTTAGTTCTAACACCTCCGCCCCTCTTCTGATGGCCTCATGATCAATTTCCATCTGCGTATCAGTTTTTTTGAGAAAATCCAGGGAAGGCATATTAAATTCATCACCGCCATGGGTCGCTACTGCCATGGGATTCATGCTTTTTTGTGCGGTGTTGATTTTCAATTGAGAATGGGTTGTTTCTTCAGTTTGCACGAAAGGTTCGGTCTCTTTCCTTTGGGACGGCGGTACCTCTGGCTGGGGCGTCTTTTGCTGGGGCGGAATCTTTTGCTGAGGCTGCGTTTTTTGCTGGGGCGGCATATCTGGTTTGGGATCCCCGGAGGTTTTTGCCGCTGCCTTTGATTTTTTCAACGTTTCTAACATTTGCCTGACCAGGGGGCTGGGTTGTTGCACAACCTTGGTTTTGAGCGGCTTAGCAGGTTCTATTGCGTTCTGTGTTTCTTTTCCTTCCCGGGAAGGGGGCGGGTTTTCTTTCTCTTCTGTCTCTTCTTTCTCTTCGTCTCTTGGTGGTGGCAGTGGCGGTGGTGGTGTTCCTATAAGCGACCCGTTCTTTTCTGGTGCCTGTTTGCGGATGCCGTTGGAATTTTTCCGGTCCTGGTACAAGCCCATCATCCGTTCATGCTCCTGAAGCATCTGATTGTATTTGTTTTCAAGTTGAACATATTTATCGGTAATGTTTAAGTTGGATAACAGCAGCTTTGCGTATGGACTTGATTTGTTCTCGCGGTCCTGAAATTCCGCTGCGATTTTTTCCATTTCACTGACCATTATATGGGCAATCCTCTCGGTATTGCTCAAAACGGTATTTCCATCAATCTTAAATTTGTAGGTCCCACACTCTGTTTTGATGGACAGAACATTTTTATCAAGGCTGTAATTATTTTCTTTCACACTACCAACTTTTTATTTGAGTTCAGATAAACCATGTGCCTAAAATACACCCCCGCTATATAGCACATTTGTAAAAGAGATGCCACTGCTGGCAGGATGCGCCAATATGCGTCCTAGGGCCTTCCGAAATTGGAGAACTATTAATTTCGGGGTGCCTAACATGAAGCCTTGATTTCTAATAATAGTCCGGGCCTTGAAATCCGGCATTTCCACGCAACACAAATAGAATAGTCCACAGTGAAAAAACTCAAAGATACCGATGCAAATCAAAACTATTTTCAGATAAAAGTTGAAGTCATGATGATGCAAGTTATGTTTGACTTTGAAAGGGCTGTGATTCAAAACAAGAATCTTGCCTGTTGCATTTTTCCCAAGGACAGTCACATCCTGATAGATTATTTGCCAATAGTTACCTTTTTTCACTCCAAAAATTGCGTGACAGCCTGTTGGGAAAGTAGTATACTCACACTATATTCAGTTAGAACCTATTAGTGATTTTATCCCTTCTCACGGACCTTACGATAATTGTGATCCTGAATTGTATTTTTCTCTTCTACCGCTTAAAAACTTTTCGGTATGACCTTAACGTATCGGCTGAACCGGCAAATCGTTTACTAATCTCAAAATTTATTTTGGGAAGGTTTTTAAATTTTCGGTGTACGATATCAGCTTGTTAGACAAGCTGGAAAGGAGAGTGTCATGAATATCAAAAAAATCCTAAATCCGGTTGACGGGTCAGAGCATTCAATTAATTCAACCAAGTATGCCATTGAACTTGCTATAACTTTAGATGCCCAAATTATCCTGTTGCATTGCCATGCACGCTTCCCCATTGTTTTTGCAGAACCCTATTTCCAAGAGGCTGTTAATAAAATTAACAAAGCATCCGAAGAGCTTGTTGAACCGTTTATGAAAATATTGGAACAGGCGAAAATAAAGTTCGATGTCCGTATTCTTGAAGGGTCTCCGGGGAATAAAATACCTGAGGTAGCCAGAATTGAGAAAATAGACCTGATCGTTATGGGATCAAGAGGTGTCACGGATTTTACCGGCTTGCTTCTGGGCAGTGTTGCCCATACGGTGCTTCATAAATCAGACTGTCCTGTTTTTATAACAAAATAGAAAAGAAAATAATAAAGCAGGGTTGTTAAAACCTAAGTTCGCAGGTTTAATCTTTTCTGATTTTATTATATTTCCGGAAAAGTTGAATTGCCGAAATATCTTTACAGCTCTTTAAAATATTGTTACGGAATCTTTGTCCGATTAAGAAACTTGTCTGGTAGCGTTAAGATTTACAAGATAAGGAATTGTTATGATTGAATATCCTTAGTTTTGACAAGCTATTCAGTTTTGATATTCAAATATTGAATGATATGAAGAAATACACATCATATTGCTATAATTAGGAGGTAGTCGCTTTGAAAAGTATTGAATTGTTGGAGAGCAATTATGTCTGAACCGATAGAAATCCTTCGTGGAGTTGTGCATCCTTAGGTATTGCGATACATTCGGACATATGAATGTTCGTTGGTATAGCCATTTTTTCGATGATGCCGCATTTCATCTATGGTCACTTTACTGGGGGAGTCATAAAAAAATGCTGGCTGAATTTGGAGTTCATACGGTAACGGCCTCGGCGACATTACAGTTTCAGCAGGAACTGGTAGCAGGTGATTTGATATTAGTAGATAGTTTGCTGACCCGCAAACACGCAAATCAACGGAAATGCCAACCTCAATCAGACAGTCTCTTGAAAATGCATAACAAAACGGTAGAACAGGAAATCAAGTACCCATTACTTGGGTGCTTGGTGTTGTGACAGATAGTTCCTTTAGAAAGTTGTAAAAAATGCTAAAAGCAGAAAACAATATGATTGAAACAAAAAGACTGAAACTTCGTGTGCCGGAAATTTCCGATCAGAAATTTTTCATTAAACTTTATTGCAATCCAGAGGTCATGAAGCATATTCCCCCCAATGGTAAACCTGCTACGTTCAATGAAGCAAAAGCAAGACTCGACCATCTTATAGTTCATTGGGACAGGTATGGATACGGGATGTTTGTTGTTGAGTTAAAGGATTCTATCATACCTGTTGGTTACTGTGGGTTACGCTATCTTCCAGAGATCGATGATATTGAACTTGGTTATATCATTGATCAGCCTTACTGGGGAATTGGGATTGCCCCTGAGGCAGCAAAGGCATGTGTGCAATATGCAGAGACGTCGTTGAATATCGAACAACTTATCTCTGTTACAAATCCTGACAATTTCGGTTCTCAAAAAATCCTTACAAAAATTGGGTTTAAGCACAGTGAACACAATGATGGGATTTATCACGGGATGCTTCATGATTTCTTTGTTTTAAGATTCAATTAATTTAAATACCGCAGTGAAGAGGATTTCCGCAAAATCAGGTAATATATTTTCTTGATCGAGTGGGCTCAAGGATTATTATCCGAAGGTGGAGTATTCAGCCGTCGAAATTTCATGGATACCAAAATAATACATCACCGGAAATCTGGATTATAATTGATGCCAATTTTGCGAGGATCTTTTTTTATATATTACAGCCTTTGGCATCTGCCAATATGCTTAAGTGTTCACTAAAACCCACCTAAATATTTCCTTTTATTTATCATACGGGCA
>CAXHYW010000090.1:0-9455 GCA_964021475.1 uncultured Desulfobacteraceae bacterium
GCAGAGCGACACGATATCTCGGCCAGGGCCATTGGCCGAATTTTTCAATGCTGTATTCATCAATGTCAACCACAACGACGGAACTTGGCTTATTTTTAACAATGGTTTTTTGGAGGAATACATCATATAGCCTATATTCCATCAGCTTCAAATAGGTCGGTTTAAACACATAAATGCTGACCAGGCAGAGGGTAATCAAAAGCCCTATCAAAAACAGGGTCCATTGAATCTGTTTAAACATTTTCAAACGCTTCTTCAAGCTCTTCATTGATGGTGTATTTCACATAAAATTTAAGATAAATCAAATGAAACAAAACTTCCCTAACCAGATACTTTTTACGCTTGACAAACACGGTTCATTAATGTTTATGTTAAAGGGACTTCATCGGTAAAGCAACAAAAAAAATCACAATATTAACTTAATATATTTCCAGGATTAATGGGAAATAAAAAGTGAAAATTAGGATGAAAAATAAGATGAAAAAATATTACTATACCCTTTTAATGGTCATATTTACTACTTTTTATTTTTCCCCCGCATTATTTGGACAAACCGCTGTTGACACACCCATAAAAAATATCTTTACTCCAAATCCCCACGCCTTGCTGACCGGCCTTTTGGAAAACCATGAAGAGATCAAAACCTATCGGCACAGGGTTGAAAGCGCCCAGGGACAGGTACGGCAGAGTATAGGACTCTATTTACCTGCCCTTAACTTATATGGCGATACCGGACCAGAAACAGTAGAAAAAGAACTAATAGCGACGACCAATGAATTTCGTCATTCGGTCACCTTAAAAGGCACCCAGCTCATAACCGATTTCGGCAGGACCACAAATACCATTGCCCGGGATGAAGTTGGTCTCGAACGGGCAAAAGCGGGCCTTGACTCCATCAGCCAGCAAATGATACGGGATGGCATCACCGCCTATATCAATATCGTAAAGGCCAGGGAACGGCTAAAAAAAGCCCTTCAGTCTGAAGGCCGGATCAAAAAATTGACCGGGATTGAAAAAGTTTTGGTTCAAAAAGGTGCTGGTTTAACATCGGATGTGCTCCAGGCAAAATCACAATTGGCTGGCGCCATGGCCCTAAGGGTTGACGCCCAGGGAGAGCTTGATCTTGCAAAGAACCATTTCCAGGCCGTCTTTTATCATTTTCCCACCTCCTCTGAAGTTGACTCATTTATTGAAATCACCTTTCCTGAGACCCAATTGCCAAATGCCCTTGAATCTGCCATTGATACAGCAGTTGAAAACCATCCGGAAATCAAGATCACCCGGTTTGATCTTGATCTGACCCGGAAAGACATCAGTATTTCAAAATCTGCTTATTTCCCCAACCTGAGTCTCTTTGCAGAAGCAATCAACGCCAATAATGACGATGGTTTTGCGGGATATAAACGAAACTATGGGGCCGGAATTGAATTTAGTTACAACCTTTTCCGGGGCGGCAGCGACCAGGCAGCCATCTCAAGTGCGATTGCCAACAAGACCGCAGCCACCACCCACCTTGAGCATGCCCAGAAACTTGTCAGGGAACAGGTCCAAAATAGCTGGACACAATTGGCCACCCTAAAACGAAGACAAGAACTTTTATACCTGCAGGCCGAAATCTTAAAAAACTTCCTGGAACTTGCCGAAAAAGAAAGAATAATGGGGACCCGATCCCTATTAGATGTTCTCAATGGAGAGGTAAATTACATCAATGCCCAAGGGAATGCAATTGCCGCAAGAGAGGACACAAAAATAGCGGCCTACAACCTTTTGTTTTCCATGGGATTGATCAACCTTGATTTATTTGCGAAGTAAACCGCTTATCTTGATTTTAATTTATCTGCTATGAATGAACTTGTCAGAAGATTGTTTCACCGGCCGGTCCTGGCGACAGAACTCTTTGCTGCAACCCTGTTAACCACCCTGCTGACTCTTGCCCAGCCCCTTTATGTCATCCAGCTATTGAACAGATATGTCAATTACGGATTTCATGGCACCCTGATCACCCTTACCATTGGCATACTGATCGCGATTTTGCTCCAATTTTGTTTCAGAATTGTCCGGACAAAAATGGCCGTAGCCATCAACCAGGAACCCAATGATCGACTCTCCAGGGACATTCTATCCATCATCAGCCGGGCCAAGGCAGAACCCCTGTCCCAGCTGTCAAAACCAAGGATTCAAGAAGCCCTCAACCAGGTTCAGACCATCCAGCAAAGCCTGGATGCCCAGACAATGATCGCTATTTTAGATGCCCCTTTTTCACTGATCTTTATTGGGGTTCTCTACCTGTTAAGTCCTGTCCTTGCGGGGATTACAATTTTGGGTATTCTTCTGGCCTTGCTTTCGGGATGGCTGACCATTCTAAGATCCCAGAAAAGTAGTGAATCACTTTTTAGAGTCCTATCTGAACACCGAAACTTGAATTCCTCCGCCGTCAATGCCATGGAAACGGTTCGGGCCTTTGTGGCAAGCGCTTTTCTATTTAAAAAATGGGATACCCAATTGAACGATATCAGTCGCTTGAAAAATAAGCTGACCGGTTACAAAGAATTATCCCAGACCATGACCATGACCGGCAACTCCCTGACCAGTGTCTTCCTCTATGCCGCAGGGGCGGTTCTAGTGGTCCAGGGGAACTTGTCTGTGGGGGCATTGATCGGTGCCAATATTCTTTGCGGCAAAGCCTATCAGAATACCACAAGATTGGTACAGACCGCCTTCACCCTGGCAAAGGCAAAGCAGGCATTCAAAGATCTTTCAGTGTTCAGACAAATTCCCTTTGAAGCCGCAACAGGATCTGCCTTAAAAAACTATCAGGGCCGGATAGAATTCCAAGATCTGGGGTTTTCCTATCCCAATTCCAGCGGCCCTTTATTTGAATCCCTAAACCTTCAACTGAAACCTGGGAATGTAATGGCGGTGTCCGGTGGAAACGGAACCGGCAAGACAACCCTGGTCAAACTGCTGACAAATCTTTTGGAACCCAGGCGGGGAAAGATACTGGCCGATGGGGTAAATATTCTGCAGATGGCACCGGCATGGTGGCGCAAACAACTCATCTACATGCCCCAGGAACCAGAATTTATAAACGGCAGTCTCCGGGAAAATATTATGTTGTTGAACCCGGACTTAGATGATACCCGTTTGAATGATATCCTGAGAAAAACGGATTTAAAATCTTTTCTGGACAAGACTCCCCAGGGGTTAGAGACATTGTTAACAAACAATGAGAAAAACTTTCCCCCGGGAATCAGAAAACGGCTCGCTCTGGCCCGGGGCCTTGCAGGTGATGGGATTTTAGTCCTGTTGGACGAGCCCACGGATGCCATGGACAAAAAAGGGGTGGAAGCGGTGTATGCCGCCATGAATGACCTGGCCAAATCCGGAAAAACCATCATTGTTTTTACAAATGATCCCAACATTTTAAAAGGCGCTTCCCTGTGCCTGAATCTGGACAAAAAACCCATACCGGAACTGACCCATAAAGTCATCCTGCCCCATAATGGACAAATGCCGTCATGACAGACCCTAATGCACAACCCATATCAAGGGTCACCCACATTTTCTTTTTTCTGCTCGTCTTCATGTGTGTTGCATTTTTTCTATGGGCCTATACCGGTACCCTTGATATTGTCAGCATGGCAGATGGGCAGGTGGTTCCCAGTGGAAAAATCAAGCATGTGCAGCATTTTGAAGGGGGTATCATCCAGGAAATCAAGGTCAGTGAAGGGGATGAAGTTAGGGTTGGCCAACCCCTGGTTGAACTGGAACAGCTGCGCAGCTTTGCAAGCCTTGATGAGCTGGAAATGCGGATGGAGTCCCTTCAAGTGGATGTGCTTCGGTATGAAGCCCAATTAAGGGAAGAGGATCATATCCCTTTCCCCCCGGATATCCGCCAGAAGCTGCCCCTGCTGGTTCTGGAAGCCAATGCCTTGTTTGATGCCCATGGAAACAGCCTTCAAAGCACGATCAATAAATTACAGACCGTTATCCATCAGCGGGAGCAGCGGATAAAAACCATTCAGTTCCAGCTGAACAACAAGAGGGAACGGCTTCCCCTTCTTGAAGAAGAGCTGGCCTTAAGCCAAGAACTGCTCAATGACAATTTAACCACCCGGATCAAGCATATTGATATTCTCCGGCGAAAAAAAGAAATCGAAGGCAAAATCATCAATGACGAGTCCTCTTTGAAAGAAGCCCGGCATGCACTGACAGAAACCCAGGAAAAATCAAATGAGACCCTCAACCAGTTTAAAGAAAAAACCCGGGAAAAACTTAAAGAGGTCACCCAGGAATATAAGGAATTCTCCGTCCGGGTCAAAAAATTTGAAGACAGCCTTAAAAGAACCATAATCCGCTCTCCCATAAACGGGGTGGTCAAAAAACTCTATCTTGTCACCCGGGGGGGGGTGGTCAAACCCGGGGATACCCTGGTAGATATTGTCCCCACTGAAAAACGGCTCCTCATTGAAGCCCACCTAAATATTTCCGATATCGGCTATATTAAAAAAAGCCAGATCGTTTATCTGCAACTGCCCAACAAAGATGCCAACAAGTTCAAAAAATTAGAAGGAACCGTGGTGAATATCAGTCCGGACACCTTTACCGATCCCCAGGGGAGAACCTTTTATAATGTGTTGATTGAATCGGAAAAAAGCTATTTCCAGTCAGATGAACAAAAGTATCGGCTATATCCTGGCATGGTCCTTATCGCCTATATCCACATAGGGGAACGGACCATTTTAGACTATCTGTTAGACCCCTTTGTCAACACCTTGAGTTTTTCATTACAAGAGCGATAGTATGCGGTTTATTTTTATTCATCCCAATTTTCCAGCCAAATTTAGGTATATGGCAGAATTTCTGGGCAAAAACCCTAAAAATGAAGTGCTGTTCGTCACGGCCAACCCACGAAATGAATGGAAAATTCCCGGGGTGAAAAAAATCTTTTTTGAAGAAGGCACTCCCCTTGAAGACCCCAAAAACCCGGCACTGGTTAATTTTTCCACCTTGCATGCAAGGGGCCAGGGCGTGGCCAAAGCCCTTCTTGGTCTTCGGAAAGAAAAATTTATGCCCGATCTTATCATCGGACATTCCGGCTGGGGCAGCACCCTTTATATCAAGGACATCTACCCGGAAGTTCCTTTGCTGGGCTATTTTGAATGGTATTACGATGCCAGAAGTCCCAATGTAAGATTTGGCCGTAAAAACCCGCCAAGTCTTGGTGTTCGAATGGAATCCAGGGAAAGAAGCCTGTCCATTCTCTCGGATCTTGCGGCCTGCGACCATGGCATCTGCCCCACCCAATGGCAAAAAGCCCAGTTCCCAAGGGAATTTCATAAAAAATTGTCCGTGGTCCATGACGGCATCAATCCAGATTTTTTCAAGCCGGATCCGGGCAAAAAGCTGGTCCTGCCGGACCTTGACTTAAGCGATGCCAAGGAAATAGTCACATACACGGCCCGGGGACTTGAGCCCCATCGGGGCTTTCCCCAGTTCATTGAAGCCATCCCCCATCTCTTAAAAAAACGGCCCGAAGCCCATGTGGTGATTGTGGGTCAGGACCGGGTCTCCTACGGCCCGAAGCTTGCTGATGGAGATTCCTGGAAACAACGGATGCTTGAAAAAGTTAAACTGGATGAAGAACGGGTCCATTTTGTGAAGCCCCTGCCCTATGGCAAATACCTGGAAGTACTCCAGGCCTCCACGGTCCATGTATATCTTACCGTACCCTTTGTGCTGTCCTGGTCCCTGCTGGAAGCTTTATCCTGCGGATGCCTGGTGGTGGCCTCGGATACCCAGCCCGTAAAGGAAGTGATCCAGGACGGGGTCAATGGAATTCTGGTGAATTTCTTTGACTCTGAAAAAATAGCCGGAAAGGTGGCTGCCTGCCTGGACTATCCCTCCTTTATGGAAAACATCCAGACCAATGCCAGAAAAACCATTACAGAACGCTATGCTCTGGACAAAATGCTCCAGGGTCAGGTGGGTATCATGAAACAGCTCACCCAAGCCGCCACCAAACAAAGGGATGATCAAAGAAAGAGTCGGTTCGGCTGATTTACCGGAACCGGTTGCGGTGACCCCGAGATTCCGGGCAACCTCGGTAATCTGATATCCCTGTTCAATGATCAGTTTAACCGCTTCCAGAATTTAAAAAAAATTCCGGCATAACCCGCATCCACTAAAAAATTTTATTGATTTTCAGACTTGTAAGGAGTCACCAAATATCATAGAACATAGATCTAATTTAAACGGATCACCCTTAATGCGCGAACAATAGTTCGACTATTACCGGTTACAATGCTTAAAAACACAGTTTTTCTACCAATAATGAAAAAAATGAAAACGAAAAAAAACGGAGTCAGAGAAATTTTATTAATGGGGGTGTTCTGGCGGATACTCTTTATTGAAGCGGTCCTGCTCGTATATTCACTTTTTTACCGTTGGTTCACCGAAGATGCAGGTCCCTCTGATCTTTTCTGGTATGCCCTGCGAATTATTTTTTTGGTGGGAATTATCATTGTTTTTATGATGGTCACCCTGAAAAAATTTCTCACGGACAAAATCATTACCCCCCTTGAATCCATCGCAGCCGCCAACAAAGAGATCCAAAAAGATTATTCGAGGGCAGGCAAGATTGATCTGCCAGAGGATTCCCCGCATGAAATCAGAACCATTGTCACCTCAAGAACGGATATGCTCAAACAAATCATAAAAGTTTCCGATGAACGGTTAAATCTGGTTAACTTCATCAAAGAAACATTTGGGCGATATCTATCCCAAACCGTGGTGGACGAGATTCTCACCTCTCCGGAAGGACACAAGCTCGGGGGCACCAGAAAAGAGGTGACCGTATTGATGTCTGATTTGAGGGGATTTACCAGCCTTTCCGAGGCCCGTGATCCCGAAGAGATGGTTCAATTGCTCAACCGCTACCTTGAAAAAATGTCCAGAATCATTCTTAAATACGATGGCATAATTGATGAAATCATCGGGGATGCAATCCTTGCGGTATTTGGCGCCCCAAAAAACCACGGCAACGATCCTGCACGCGCCATTGCCTGCGCCATTGAAATGCAAAACTGCCTGGAGGTATTAAACAAAGAGGTTCTTGATTCCGGATATCCCTGTCTTGAAATGGGGATTGGCATCAATACCGGCAATGTTATTGTGGGAAACATCGGTTCAGAAGTCAGGATGAAATACGGTATTGTCGGGGATGCTGTGAACAAGGCGTCGCGAATAGAATCCAACAGTATCGGTGGCCAGGTGCTCATCGGCAAGTCCACCTATGATCAGGTCAAACCCAAGGTGGTGGTCACCCCGGCCCAACACAGAATGATGAAAGGCATGAAAAAACCATTGGTTTTTTATTCGGTCACAGGTATCAAAACACAAGAGTACCGTGTTTCCCTGAAGGCTGTCATCCCATCTCAGACCCGTCTTGCCATCAAGCTTCCCTTTCAATGCTGGACCATCCAGGAGAAAAAGGTAAGCCCCCTACCCATCCTGGGAGAAACAATTTCTCTGGATGAGGGCAGTATTTATGCCACCACCACCGTTCCCATTGCACCCTTCACCGATATTAAACTAAAATTTGATTTTTGTGTGGATGCCCATTGTTTTGACGACATCTATGCCAAAAGCATGTCCTCTACAGCAGAACAATTCCAAGGCACAAGGTTCAGCATTACTGCCATGGAAGGAAAGGATCAAAGCATCATCAAAAAATGGATGGCCGAAGCATCCCCCTAAGCGAGACTCACAGCATTCCAACCCCTTTTCTCCTTGACAAGAAAGACAAATTGTATTTGGATGGCTTCAACCATTTTTCTTAAGATTAATTTATAATTATACCCTTTTTATAGGACTTTAGACCCATCATGAATCTTTTCCCTTTTTTCAGTTCAGGATATCGCCGCAAAATTGCCATCTCGGTTTTGGCTTCTTTTTGCATGCTGGTATTGCTGGCAGAATCCAGCCCGGCACAGGAAAAAAAAATCACCAACAAGATCGGGATGTCCTTTATTCTTGTTGAACCGGGATCGTTCACCATGGGCAGCCCGGAAACAGAACGGTTTCGAGATGCGGATGAATCCTATCAATCTGTTGAGATTAAAACACCCTTTTACCTGCAAAGCACCGAGGTAACCCTGGCGCAATGGCGGGCCGTCATGGGTAAAAAATGGCTGGGCAAACGAAAGGGAAGTGATGATATGCCCGTAACCCAGGTGTCCTATTATGATTGCCTCAAATATATCAAAAAACTCAATAAAATGGGAATGGGGGTCTACCGCCTCCCAACAGATATGGAATGGGAGTATTCTTGCAGGGCTGGCACAACCACCGCCTACAGCTGGGGAGATGCCATTGACTGCTCCAAGGCTATGTATGGCAACAACACTAGAAAAGATGAAGAATGCACCCTATTTTTTAAATCCATGAAAATTGCCGGCAATGGACCGGCTCCCGTTCAAACCTTTGATCCCAATCCCTGGGGATTTTATGACATGCACGGCAATGTCTGGGAATGGTGTGCCGACAAATATGTCGCCCACCGGTCCGGCTCGGGAAAGAAGAGTTATAGTCCTGTGGATTCAGACTCCCATATCAGGCGGGGCGGGAGTTGGTATAAATATGGACGCTATCTTCGAAGTGCCAACCGTACGTATGCCCATCCGGGTGCAAAATTTCTCACAACCGGGTTCAGACTTGTCCGGGAGGCCAATTAATGCGCGCAAAGATTCTAAGTCTCTTAAAAATCTATGAAGAAGAGATCAGTCTTCTGCTGTGGACAATGGCCCTTTTATTTATTATCCGCAGTTCCGGTATTATCCTGAACAACTATGCAGAAACAGCTTTTTTAAAACGATACGGGGTTGAATACCTGCCCATTGTCAATATGATCAATGCCGTGGCCACCTTTTTTATCACGGGATTTATGTCGATGTTCCTCGGAAAAATGGCCGGTGCCAGACTGCTCTTCTATGTATTTATCGTATCCGGCGTCCTTGTAACCATTATCCGCCTGCTGATTCCCTTTGGGTTTGATCTGTTGTATCCGCTTCTTTTCATGCTCAAAAGCCAATTTGAACTGCTCCAGGCCCTGTTGTTCTGGAATCTTTGCAATGATCTTTTCAATATGCGCCAGTCCAAACGGCTGTTTCCGATCCTGACGGCAGGCGGCGTGATCGGCCTGATTCTGGGCAGTGTGGGAACCCCCTTTTTTGCCAAAGCCTTTAACCTGGACAACCTGCTTTACATGTATCTTTGCACCACCCTCATGGGCGCGTTCATTGTCCAGGCCATGGGCAGGAGTTATTCCACCCTTATTTTCCCCGAAAAAATCCAGAAAGAAGGGGGTGCCACCAAGAAGAAACCCTCCATGATCCAGGAGATGAAGGATGTCTACCCTTTGCTGAAAGACTCGATGCTGGTCAAAATTGTGTTGG
>CAXHYW010000091.1:0-9419 GCA_964021475.1 uncultured Desulfobacteraceae bacterium
ATTTTGGCGGCACCAAAAAATGGAGAACCTGCTTTACCTCGGACGGAACCGGTCACACCATGCTCTATGCCATGGACAACAAGGCCATCCAGATGGAAATCCCGGTCCATGAAAGAAAAGAAGCCATTGCCCTGATCCATGAAGACGGGGTTTGCAACGGCGCCATTGTCAGAGATTTGATCACAGGCGAGCTCATCGCCTATGTGGCCAAGGCCACCACCATTGCCACCGGCGGATATGGACGGCTTTATTCTGTTTCCACCAATGCGGTGATTTCAGAAGGGATCGGAACCGCCATTGCCCTTGAAACCGGAATCGCCACCTTGGGGAACATGGAAGCGGTTCAGTTTCACCCCACCGCCATTGTGCCGGTTGGCATTCTGACCACGGAAGGGTGCAGGGGCGACGGCGGGTTGCTTCTGGACAAGGACGGCTATCGGTTCATGCCCGACTATGAGCCGGATAAAAAAGAACTGGCATCCCGGGACGTTGTTTCCCGCCGCATGACAGAGCACATGAGAAAAGGAAAAGGGGTATCCTCCCGCTACGGAGATCATCTGTGGCTGGACATCACCTTGCTTGGTCGCAAACACATTGAAAAGAACTTAAGGGAAGTAAAAGAGATCTGTGAATACTTCCTTGGCATAGATCCGGTGAAAGAATATATCCCGGTCAGACCTACCCAGCATTATTCCATGGGCGGGGTGAGAACCAAGGCCACCGGTGAAAGTCCTACCATGAAAGGGTTGTTTTCAGCCGGAGAAGCTGCCTGTTGGGATATGCACGGGTTTAACCGTCTGGGCGGAAACTCCGTGGCGGAAACCGTTGTGGCCGGCATGATCGTGGGCGAATATGTGGCCGATCATTGTGCTACCAATGCATTGAAAGTGTCCACCTCCACCATCGAATTTTTCATGAAAAAAGAAGAAAAGAAAATCACCGATCTTCTGGTCAGGGATTATGGGGAAAACCCCTTTGAACTGAAAACCGAAATGCAGAAAATCATGATGGACAAGGTGGGAATCTTCAGAAATGGTGAAGATCTGGCCCAGGCAGTTGAAGAGCTTAAGGTGCTGAACCAGCGGGCGAAAAACATAGCGCTTCGCAACAGGATTTCCTCTTCGAACCCGGAATTGGTGGAAGCCATCCGGGTGCCCAAGATGATCAAGATGGCCCAGTGTGTAGCCTATGGCGCCCTGCTTCGGACTGAAAGTCGTGGTGCCCATGCCAGGGAAGATTATCCTGAAAGAAATGACAGGGACTGGTTAAAGAGAACCCTTACCACCTGGGCAGATGATGATTCTGACCTGCCCGAGGTTTCTTACGAAAACCTGGATGTTATGAAAATGGAAATGCCTCCCGGATCCCGGGGCTATGGAGTGGATAATACGGTTCACCATCCAGACACGGAGAAACGAGTGGCCCAAGTTGAAGAGATCAAAAAGGACAATCCCACTGCCGACAGGCACGAGATCCAGGAACTTCTAAATCCATTAACTATTCCGGAAAAATTTAAAGGTAAAAATGAGCGTATCGGCAGGGGGTATAAATAATGAGTGATCAGGAAAGAATATTAAAGTTTCAGATATTTCGGTACAACCCCTTAAAGCCGGGAGACAAGCCCCGCATGGTAACCTACGAAGTAACGGAAGCCCCGGGGATGACTATATTTATTGCATTAAATGATATCCGGGAAAACCAGGACCCTTCACTGCAATTTGATTTTGTCTGCCGGGCCGGTATTTGCGGTTCCTGCGGCATGGTGGTAAACGGCAGGCCAGATCTTGCCTGTCGGACCCTGACCTCCAAATTTCCAGAAGGTGAAATTAAACTGTTGCCCTTGCCGGGATTTGAGCTCATCGGAGATCTGTCCGTGAACACGGGCAAATTCATGCGGGCCATGAGTGAGCGGGTGGAATCCTGGATCCATGACATCAACGCCGATGAAGTCAATTATGATAAATTGGAAGAACGCATGGACCCCGAAGTGGCAGATAAGATATATGAATTGGAACGGTGCGTTGAATGCGGTTGCTGCGTGTCTGCCTGTGCCACCAAACGGATGCGCCCTGATTTCCTATCGGCCGTCGGGTTCATGAGACTTGCCCGGTATGCTTTGGACCCCAGAGACAAAAGAACCGATGAGGAATTTTATGAAATCATGGGGGATGATGACGGGGTGTTTGGCTGCATGACCCTTTTGGGGTGTGAAGATTATTGCCCCAAGGATCTGCCCCACCAGACCCAGATTGCTTATTTGAGAAGAAAGATGGTCCAGGTTAGATAGGAAAGTGCCGGGAAATGGCCGCTTGATACCGGCCGCCGGGTAACGGCCAAAATTTGTGATTGCCGCCTGTAACGGGCGAACTAAAATAACCAACAGCAGGCAGTGGGCAAACAAAGAGGCTCCCTGCCTGTTGTGGTTAATAAAAGAGGAAAGAAGGAATAAAAAAATGACAGATTTTAAATATGAATCAATGTTTCCCCTAGGAGCGGATACAACCGAATACCGGTTGTTAAGTAAAGAGCATATCCGGGTCCGGGAGTTTGAGGGAAACGAGGTGCTCATGGTGGAACCAAAAGCCTTGAATATTTTGGCTGCCGGGGCCTTCAAGGATGTGGCCCACCTTTATCGGGTGGAACACCTTGAAAAATTGAAAGGGATCATAGAAGATTCTGAAAGTAGTGACAATGATCGGTATGTGGCACTGGAACTGTTAAAAAATGCAGTTATTGCATCAAAGAAAGTATACCCCATGTGCCAGGATACGGGGACTGCCATTATCATGGGGAAAAAGGGCCAGCAGGTCTGGACCTGGTCAGATGATGAGGAAGAGCTGTCCCGAGGCGCATTTGATGCGTATACCCAAAATTATCTGCGGTATTCCCAGAATGCCGCTTTGACCATGTACAAGGAAATGAACACCAAAACCAATCTTCCGGCCCAGATCGATATTGCAGCGGTTCAGGGGGATGAATACAAGTTTTTGTTCATGGCAAAGGGGGGCGGATCTGCCAACAAGACCGTTTTGTTCCAGATGACAAAGGCCACCTTAAATTCCGAAGAAATTCTGATCAATTTCATGCTGGAAAAAATGAAGGGCCTTGGCACGGCTGCCTGTCCACCCTATCACATCGCCTTTGTCATTGGCGGAACTTCGGCTGAACTGAACCTGAAAACCGTGAAACTGGCTTCTGCACGTTATCTGGATACCCTTCCAACAAAAGGAAGTGAAACAGGACACGCCTTCAGGGATATCGATCTGGAGGATAAAGTGTTGCTGCGTTCCCAGAAATTGGGCCTGGGTGCCCAGTTTGGGGGCAAACATTTCGCCCTGGACATTCGAGTGATCCGCCTGCCCCGGCATGGCGCTTCCTGCCCCATAGGGCTTGGTGTTTCCTGTTCCGCAGATCGTCAAATCAAGGGCAAAATTACCCGGGAGGGGATATTCCTAGAGCAGTTGGAAGAGGATCCTAGCAAATATCTGCCGAAAACGGAACCTGAGATGGCACCGGCGGTTGAGATTAATTTGGACAAGCCCATGGATGAAATCCGGGCGGAGCTGTCAAAATATCCGGTTTCAACAAGGCTTTCTTTGACCGGTAAGATTATTGTGGCAAGGGATATTGCCCATTCCAAGTTCATGGAAGGATTTGAAGCAGGCAAAGGGTTGCCGGATTATATTAAAAATCATATCATCTATTATGCCGGACCTGCCAAAACACCCGAAGGGGAAGCTTCCGGCTCATTTGGCCCCACAACGGCGGGACGCATGGATTCCTATGTGCCGGTTTTCCAGAAGGAAGGGGGGTCCATGATCATGCTGGCCAAGGGAAACCGCACCCAGCAGGTGACCGATTCCTGTAAAGCCCATGGCGGATTTTACCTGGGTTCTCCCGGGGGGCCCGCCGCACGTCTGGGCAAGGACTTTATCAAAAAGGTTGAACTGGTTGAATATGAGGAACTTGGCATGGAAGCCGTCTATATGATCACCGTTGAAAAATTTCCTGCCTTTATCATTGTGGATGACAAGGGGAATGATTTTTACGCAGATCTTATGTAACCACTCCTAAAACGAAAAACTCCGGAAAATTTTCCGGGGTTTTTTATTGATCTATCATTCAAACATTGCATTATATTGTTTGAATGTGTTAGTATTGGATTAATATTGAATTTTTTTTGAAAGTTCAGAACTATGAATGATCCAGGGAAATTCTTGGATCCATATACTATGATGATAGGAGAAAAAACATAATGAAAAAAAAAATAGCCGTGCTTGTGGTAATCCTTTGTTCTCTATGGATGCCCCTCAATGCAGATGAAATTAGCTTGAATAACGGAGAACAACTTAAAGGGAGTGTGGTGGGATTGAATGAACAGGTGATTCTCCTGGCAACCGCATCGGGTGAGATCATTATTCCCAGAGATAAAGTGGATTCAGTCATTCTGGCAGGGGAAACGCCGGCGGCATCTACCGGAAATGGCACCCCGGTTAAGGTATATTCTGAAAACCCGAGACCCGTCCCTCAACTGGGTGCCCTGGGCGGGGACTTTCTGGAAGAATAAGGAGGACATTCAAAAGGGAAGCTTTATAATGAATTTGGTACCTTTCCCCAAAACCGATTCAACTTCCATCTCCCCTCCATGATCATCAACAATTATAAAATATGATAATGATAGGCCAAGTCCTGTTCCCTTGTTTACATCCTTAGTGGTAAAAAATGGTTCAAAGACTCTTTTAAGGGTCGTATCATCCATGCCAGGTCCATTGTCCTCTATCTCTATTTGTGCCATACCCCAGGCCTTTAGAACTCGAAAGGTCAATTTTGGTATTTCTGGTTTTTGTTCGGCCTCATACATGGCTTCTGCTGCGTTTTTAATAATATTGAAAAATACTTGTAATATTTTGCTCTCTTCGCAGGTAATCTCTGGAATTATAGGTTCAAATTCATTGACGATCTTAATCTGTTTAAAATCATATTTTTTTTTCAAATCATAATCACTTTGAGCAAGCTCAAGTGTTTTGTTAAGTAATTCATATATATTATGACACGATTTTGAAGACCCCCCTTTTCGTGCAAAGGAAAGCATGTTATCAACAATCTTTGCGGCATTACTCCCCGCTTTATGTATGTTTTTAAGCAGTTGATGGATGTTCCTCTTCTCCATATAATTTTCAATTGCTGTCATCGTGATACCCGTTTCCAATGCGGTTTTGTTATTGGCCGGTAAAGATTTTGAAAAACGATTTATAACCAATTGTGTATTCTGCATTATACCTGCCAGGGGATTGTTTATTTCATGGGCCATACCAGCAGCAAGCCCTCCAACAGACATCATTTTTTCTGACTGGATCATCATTTCTTCAATTTTCTTACGTTCAGTTATATCATGAACAACAACCTGGGCTCCTGTCAGGTTTTTATTTTTATAAATAAAATCGCTGTTTAAAACCACACATCGTTTTTGGCCATCTTTTTTTAAAATGTTGTACTCGATATTGTCTGGGACATTTTTACCTCTGAGGAGGTCTTTATATCCTTCCATAAATTTTTTTTTACTTTTATCTGTTAAAAGATCCAAAGGGTCCATAGATAGAAATTCGTCTTCAGAATAACCCGTATATTTACAAAGTACATTATTAACCTCAGTTAATCTTTGTTTTACAAAGTCGATCTCATACATTCCCGCTGGTGCATTATTGAAAAGATGCCGATACTTTTTTTCACTCTTGCGCAATTCATCTTCAGTTCGTTTGCGGTCAATCGCAATGGCGACTTGGTCAGAGATTGATGATAATACTTCCAAGTCATGTTTATTATATAGATAGGGATCCGTATAACTTTGTACCGCAATCACGCCAATAACCTCGCCCTTAATTATCAACGGGACTCCCATCCAAATCATAGATACGGGTCCCAGAACGCCTTTTCTGTTGCGTATTCTTTTAAGGTCTTTTTGGGTCAATAGTATTGGTTTACGCTCTGAAACTACGAAACCGGTTAACGAATCTTTTGGATTAAAATTTGTAATTGGAGAAAATTCTTCGTCTACAGTATCCTTATGATATGGGAAATAAAGCGTACGCTCTTTATTGTCTAAAATGGCAATAAAAAAATTGGTAACATCAATAATTTCACCTAATAAACTGTGAATCTGTTCATAGAGGTCGTCTAAATTCAAAGTAATATTTACTGCATTTGAGATAGAAAAAAGTGTACGGGTTATTTTCTCCTTTTGTTTTATTTCCTCTTGTGATTTCTTGCGATCAATTGCAAGTGCTACCTGATCCGAAACTGAAATCAATAAATCCAAATTTTTTTGTGTAAAATACTCAGGATCCGAATAATGCTGTACCACCATGACACCGATCACGTCCCCCCTGACAATCAAGGGAACTCCAATCCAAATAACAGAAACAGTTCCAATTGTTTTTTTTAGTTTCAACCTTCTTTGAAGTAGATCTTTTTTGAGGAAAAGAGGTCTTTTTGTTGAAATCACTCGACTGGTATTTGAAGTACTTTCTTTATATTTTTCCAGCCCCGTGGAAATAGTTTGTTGTGTATCGTGCTCATCTACAAAAAAAGGAAAATGTAATAGTTTTTTTTTACTATCAACAATCGCAATAAAAAAATTGGGTAATCCAATTATCTGGTTCAAAGAATCATAAATGGACCTGTATAAATCATCCAAGTTAGCCGTTGTGTTGACAGAATTTGAAATTGAAAATAATGTGCTTGTTATTTTTTCATTCTGTTTAATCCCTTCTTCAATCAGCTTTTGTTCAGATCCTATCTTCTCTAATTCCTGAACTCTTTTTTCTAATTTTTCATAAGTCGGTTTTTCAGTCATATGAGGTCTCTTTTAAGATTCCAGTCAAGTCCGAAGTAAATTAGCTTACAAGATATTGTGTTGCAAAACAAATGGAATTTCAGATTCAGTTTTAAACTGGGAAAAGACAAAATATCATTCACCTATTTACATGGGGCCTCCTTGATACAGGCCAAACATTTCTTGACTCCCGGAACCTTTATTGCCTAAACTGATGCCTGGTTTAATTTGGCGGTTATTTTTCAAGTTTGCAAGGATTTGTCATGGGCGTGGGATCTATGTTGAAATTTTGTCTGTGTGTGTTGGTGGCTCTTTTGGTCTCGCCTGTTTCCAGGGCCATGGCAGATACGAACATTTCTGTTAAGAAAATACAAATTATAACCCCCCATTGGGAGGGGCAGACCAACCTGGATGGCAGTGGCCTTTTATTTGAAATTGTTCAACAGGTATATAATCCAATGGGAATTAAGGTGAGCCATGGGTTCGCCCCTTGGAAACAATGCAAAGATATGGTGAATCTCCAAAATTTGGATGCCATGCTTTGTGTCTTTTCAAAGGACGCCCAAAGGGAGAATCAATTGATTCCCAGATATCCCTTGTACGTGGAACAAACCGCTGTGGTCTTTAAACGGGCATCCATTCCTTACTGGCAAGGGATACATACCCTGGACCTTAAGCGGGCAGTCTGGCGTGAGGGGGTTGATTATCACGCCCAGAAGCCGCTTAGGAGTGTGCTGTTCAGTCAATGGCATGAAGTGGACACCCAGGAAAAAGCCTGGCACCTGCTGAATACAGATCAAGCCGAGGTTTATCTTGATGCACTAATGGATCTTGCGCAATATATAAAGCAAAATTCTATTGACATGGGATTGTACCAAAAACAGATTCTGTGGAAACAGGAATCCTATATTGCTTTTTCAAATTCAGATACCTCAAGGCAATTGATACAAATCTTTGATGGGCAAATTCAGAAATTGTTCAGGTCCGGGAAGTTGGAAAAGATATATCAAAAATGGAACCACCCTTTTTTCCCGGAATACTGGCAAGACCAAAATACTGACAAAACCAAAATACTGACAAAATAAGTAGCGCGCAGATACCAAGATCAAAGTGAAATGCTGTGTTTCGCACATCTAAGGTGACCCATGCCGGAACGGGTATATTTAACCCGGCATGATTCCATTCTTATTTGTAGCAGTAAATTGTTTTGGAAGGATATTTTCCTTTACAAACCCAGGGGTCTCCTGTAAGGTCTGATGCTTTAAATTAGCGAAGTCTATCTAAAATAATAGATTGTGTCGTATTATCATTAGGATTAGCAGGGGGAATTTATCATGTCTGCCATTTTTGGTATTGATTTTGGAACGTCCAATTCAGCATTATCCGTGAACCTTGGCGGCAAGGTGCAACTGTTGGATGTGGACAGGGAAAACCCCATATCCAATTCCTTAAAATCAATTTTGTATTTTTTGAAAGAGGATGGCCAGACACGCTCATATGTCGGGTACGAAGGGGTACAGGCTTACATAGAGAATGAAGCCGACGGTCGGTATATGCAGTCCATCAAATCTTTTCTTCCTGACACAGCCTTTGAAAAGACAACGATTTACGGTAAATCCTATACCCTTGAGGAGTTGATCGCCATATTCCTTACGGTCATGAAACAACGGGGCCAGGAGATCATCCAACAGGAAGTAGATGACTTGGTCCTGGGGCGCCCGGTTATTTTTTCAGAGGACAAAGACAGGGACAAAATTGCCCAGGATCGTCTGACCCGGGCAGCTCAAATAGCCGGGTTTAAGAATATCTCATTTCAACTCGAGCCCATAGCTGCTGCCCTGGCCTATGAGAATAGTCTTTCCGTCGGTCAGGAGCAGATCGTATTGGTGGGGGATTTTGGCGCCGGCAGTTCTGATTTTACCATATATAAAGCCGGTGGCAATAAGGATCGGGCTTCAAGGGAGAAGGATATCCTTTCTGTTGGCGGTGTTTACATTGGCGGAGATGTGTTTGATTCTGAAATCATGCGGGAAAAGGTGGCGGTTCATTATGGAAAAGATGTACAGGCAAAATCCATGTGGAGCGACAACATGTTCGGACTTTCCCCCCTTGTTATTCGGAAGCTGATGCAATGGCATCTTATCCCGCAGCTTCGGTTGCCCCGAACATTGGATACGATTAGAGAACTCAAGGTCAACGCAAAGTTCCGGGATAAAAAATTATTGACCAATCTGGAAAATCTGATCCAGGCCAATTACGGATACCTGTTGTTCCGTTCAATTGAAAAGACAAAATGTGAGTTGTCCGACGGGCCGGAATCCCAGATTTATTTTAACGATTACGATATCTGCATTGATGAACTTCTGTCCCGGGAAGAGTTTGAAGGCTTTATCGGCGAAAAGATAGCTTCATTCAATGCCTGTATCGATTCAACCCTGGCCGGGGCAGGATTGTCCTGTTCCGACATTGATGTGGTTTTTTTGACCGGCGGCTCTTCCTATATCCCGTTGATTCGGGAAATATTTGAAACCAGGATCGGTAAGGACAAAATCCGGAGCGCAGATGCCTTTACCAGTGTCGCCTACGG
>CAXHYW010000092.1:0-9347 GCA_964021475.1 uncultured Desulfobacteraceae bacterium
CGGGAGACCGCACAACATAGGAATTTAAATATTTCAACGGGCTGTCAGGCAGGGGTACTTTAATACAAAACAACTCTGGACATATTTCTTTTACAATACCGGTCTTTTCCATATAAAAATAAACCCCTTGTCAGCAGGCAATCATTCTTCAGAGTTTTGAATTGTCCTGTGGTACCCGAAAGAGGCCAGCCATGCTTCAGCATCTTCATGGTCATCAAAAATTTTAGTGGCATAGGTTGTGACCGTTTTAAATGCATTTTCTGACAGCCATTTTTTGATTTCAGACCGGCCTGTTACATAGGCATGGTGTGTAATCGTCTGGGTGGTCTCTGCATTTAGCAGCTGGGTTATCAATCGCCTGCATTCCGGGGTGGGCAGTTTCCAATGGGTTCCATCATTAAAAATGGCCCAGGGCTTTTCCTTGTAGTGATGTAAAACAAGGGTTTTATAGTCTTTTGCAAAATCCATTGCAACCCGTTCATCCCAGGCAAGAAAAAATTCAATAGAGAGAAGGTTAGAATAGGGTATCAATGTATAAAAGTCTGTTTTAATCTCCATGGGTTAGATCTACCATATCGTTACGCCCTCTGCAACGGTGGGGGCTAAAAATACAAAGGGTGCAAACAGGTCTGCCCCGAAAAAGCCGAACACAAGGAGAGTAAGGCCACCGATGAGACCTGTTTTCGTCAAAATAATGATTGAAAAAAACAATTGTATACCATATACCGAACACACGTTTTATTGCAACGGGCCTGGTTGAACTGCTGGCTGACATAAATTAAAAATATGAAACCAAAACGAATCATTGCCATAAAAGGGGCCGGAGAAATGGCCACTGGAGTTGCCTGGCGGCTTTTCCAGGCAAATTTTACCCACATCTTCATGGTGGAGATTGAAAACCCCGTAGCCGTGCGCCGCCAGGTCAGTTTCTGTGAGGCCATCCATGATGGAACCATTCTGGTGGAAGGGGTGCGGGCAAAAAAAGTTCTGGACATAAGAGACATTCAAAGTGTCTGGAAGCGCAATTGTATCCCGGTCCTGGTGGACCCTGACTGGGAGTCCATAAAAAGCATCCGGCCACATGTGGTGGTGGATGCCATTATTGCCAAAAAAAACCTGGGTACGAGAAAAGATGAGGCCCCGTTGGTAATAGGACTGGGGCCCGGATTTGAGGCTGGGATTGATGTGGACATCGTCATTGAAACCCTTCGGGGTCACACCCTTGGCAAAATTATTCACAAGGGGCCTGCTGAACCCAACACAGGCGTTCCCGGGAGTATGTGCGGATTCACCAGGCAACGTCTGTTACGCGCGCCCTGCTTTGGCAACTTCATCTCCCTTGTCCCCATGGGTTCCATGGTACAAAAAGGCGAGATCATCGGCCATGTGGACTGTCAACCCGTCACAGCAAAGATAGACGGAATTCTCAGAGGATTAATACGGGACAATACAAAGGTGAAAGATCAGATGAAAATCGGCGATATCGACCCCCGGGCAAACCTTGCGTTTTTTACCACTATATCGGAAAAAGCCCGGGCCATTGGCGGCGGTGTACTGGAGGCTGTCAAAGGGACCCTGTTTCCCGACTTTTAAGCAGCAGCGATGGCGCATTGAATTACCTGAACAGCCTTGTCGACGGAAAGGGTGCCGGTATTGAGAATCAGGTCATAATTGGCGGGGTCGTTGGCGTCGCTGTTGAAATATCGTTTTACAAAGGCACTTCTGTTGGCGTCGGTACTGATCATTACTTTCTGGGCATCATCCGGGGACAGGTCCCTGGTTTTTTGAATATTTTCCCGTCTCAAAAGATCCGGTGCCACAATTCTGACCCTCAAGGTGTTCAGTTTTTTAAGGGCACAATTGCTCCCCCTTCCCAGGATGATGGCATTGCCGTGTTTTCCAATGGTGTTTAAAATTTTTAGAAGCAGTTTTGAATATTCATCCGGCCAGAGATGATGCTCATGGACCAGGGCAGACACAATATCATCCACTATGTTCATCCCCCTTTCATCCAGGGTTTCCAAAAGGGCTTTACTGTTTTTGGACGTCTGGATCATGGCTTCCAGAATTTCATGGTGAAACAGATCAAACCCGGTTTGATCCGAAAGTTTCTGGGCGACTTCCTGACCCAGGCTGCCGCATTCCCTTGAAATGGTGATCACATTGGTGGGCTGAATTTGAAGGGGAGGAATTCGGTTGCCCATCTCCCATCGTTTGATCTGGTCGTCAATTATTTTGTGAATGGACCGATTCATGATAATCTCCTTTTTTTTAAGAGTATAAGGACAAATGAATGGTGTTCATAGAATAATTAAAATTCAGTGTTAAGTCAAATTTTATTCAACTTAATATAAAATAAGGAGCCGCCGTATAGAATCAGAATACCGCGAGTGATTCTGTGTGCTTATTGCTTTTCCTGGACAAAGGAGCCGTATACCATGGTCAATAATTGATCTGCCACATCATAGTAGCGATCATCATGGGATATGGCAAAGATGGTACGCCCCTCCTCTTTTAAAATGGGAAGGATCTCCCGGTAAAACATTTCCCTGAACCTGGGATCGAAATCAGCAGCCACCTCATCCAAAAGCAGCACAGGCCGATTTTCAAGTATGGCGGTGAGCAGGGCCATGCGTTTGCGCTGGCCGGATGAGAGATCATTCACCAAAATCCGGCCCTCTTTGATCTTATCCCCGAGATGGAGGCGTTTTGTCCAGGTATCCAATTGTTCGGGATCCACGGTCAGGCCGTAAAACCTGTCGAAAAGGTGAAAATCCGGAAAAATAATAGAAAACAATGCCCGGTAATTCTCCTCTCCCACCTGGGCGGATGATTTTTCATCCACATAGAAACTGCCGGTGGTGGGAAAGGTAAGCCCTGCCAATACCCGCATCAGGGTAGTTTTACCGCTGCCGTTTCCCCCGCTGACAATGGTGAGTTCCCCTTGTTTCAGCCAGAAATCTTTAATGGTGATGCCAAAGGGTTCCTGGCCGGGCTGGGCTGGATAGGCATAGGTCATGGATTGGGTGCCGATGGTTTTAAATTCTGGGGGAACCGGTGTGGGCCCCTGACCCAATTCTGGTTCAAGCCGGTTGTCTTCCAGTTTTTTTTCCATTTCTCGCATGCCGTCAATGGCCCTGCCTGCCCCATAGGCCATGGGTCCGAATTGTACCAGGGAGAAAGCAGGCCAGATGGCCACCATGGTCACAGAGATAATCCGGACAAGGTCCTCGGCCTCGACACCGAAGAAATTGGGGAGGAGAAAAACAATGAGACCCAAAGGCAAAAACAAAGTGGCCTGTTCAATGGCCAGGGATCTCATCTGCAGGGCTTCAGTCCCTTTAATGCGGTCATGTTTGTATTCGATCCCCGGTACAACCTTTTCCGTGAACATATGCTCGGACCGGGACCTATTCATCTTCAGCTCTGAGAAACCATCCAGTATGTCGGCCAAAGAAGCGGTAAATTTTTCCGTGGCCTTCCGGTCTTCCGGAGACCGGTTTTGAATTTTCCTATGGATGCCGTACCGAATGTAAATCACAAAGGCCAGGGATGCTGCCACCATGCCCAGGGCTGGCAGGGAGATGAAAGCCAGGTAAACCCCTGTAAAGATCACCACAACAATCCCGGACAGAGTAGGGACCAGGAAACGGGCTGCCATGATCATGCCCACCTTATCCGACCCAAGGGCCGTATAGATCAGGCCGGGCTCAAAATCCTTAAATCCGGCATAGTCGATGCGGCGCAGCTTGTCACAAACCCTTTTTTCCATGAGGTTCAGGGCATTGATTGTGGATTCCACAGCAGCGTCTCCACCCTTTGCCTGTAATAAATAGAACAGGCCAAGACTGGCACCGAACAACCCCAGGGCTCTCAAGGGCACCTGGCCTGTTTCGGCATATCCTTCCACGCCCAGTATCAATGTGTACATCAATACAGCCATGGACAGGCCGTTTCCCATGGCTGCCCATAGGATAAACCAGCGTTTTTTACCGGCATGCTCTAGAACAAATTCTGTAAATTTTTTTGTATTCAAGACGGGTCGTCCTCTTTGGTTTATCTTGTTTGGTTTATCTTTTTATAAGGGCTATCCTCAGGCAACAGATGGTTCGAAAAGACGCCGCTGGTACCCCAGGCATTGATATCCATTTTCATTGATAATGGGGATCATCTGGGTATCGATGTTCAACTCTTTTCTGACCCAATAGCAGATGGACATGGAAATGCCGTAGGTCCGTCCCATTTTCTGAAATTGGGTGAAATGTTCCATGCACCAGTCCCGATCAGGTGCTGTGCGCTGACGCTGTTTACAATGGTCCTTATTTTCCGGAGCCAGATAAAGATCATAAAGCGCCCGTGTCTGTTCCGGATCAAAGTGCTCAAGCAATTGGCCGATCCATGCCAGGGTTGACGGAGAAACCGTAAGAAATTCCGGTTTGAAATTGATAATCCCGTTTTCATGGAGCAGTTCAAAAAAATCCGTCATCACCTCCTGGTTCAAATAAGAGGGAAAAATGGGCTGGACCAGGGCGGAGTCTGATAGAATCCCTTTTTCCTGGCAGAGTCTTACCGCTGCCATCCGCTCCGGGATGGGGGCGCCATAAGGTTCCAACAGCAGACGCAGGGGAGCTGGCATCAGGGAAATACTGGTATTGAACTGCATTTTCCCCCGCAATTGTTCAAACAGGTCGATGATGGTATCCCCCCCATGCTCAACCATCAGGTGTTTGATCCCCGCTTTTGAGGCAATAAAAAGCCTGGCCTTTGAGTTGGGAAATTTCTCAAAATGGCGGATAAAGGCTCTGAGAATATCATGGGCAATACCGGTGTGCAGAGTGGGTTCCTGTAAGGCCTCTGTTTTCGCGGAAAAATAATAGTAGTGCTCTTCATCCATGTGTTTTTCAAGGATGGGCTCCAAAAGCGCTGCATAATTTTCATAGGCATAAAGTTTATGCTCATGGACCCCGTCAGTGACCAGGCAATAGAGGCATCCCACCTGGCAACCTTTTACAGGGCTGACCTCATAGGTCAATGTCGGGCAGTGTGATGTATAATTATGAATCTCAAGCTCAGTGGACAGATCAATACGGCCTAAGTCCACAGCCATGGAAGGAATAGCGGTTCGGGCGGCATAACGGTCCATGAAAGACCGGCATCCTGCTTGAAAGGCCTCAATGGTTTTATCATCCGGATCTACTGTTGTGCCCAGAGCTTTGAGATCATCCCTTCCCATCATCCGGGGAGAGAATCCGTCCAGGTTGTAAATATCAGGTGCATTGTAGTAAATGGGTTTAAGCTCCATAATGAGGTTTCCTTTTTCTTAGTAAATTGCTGTCTCAGACAAAGGGCTTCAGCAGGTTTGTCGCAATTTTAAGTGGTTGCTTTTTACTCGATCCGTTGGGTCATATTCTCCGGGGTACCATCCCCCTGAAGCGGTGACGGTGGTGAGCCGTCGTTTAAATCCGTGCTTTTTTTATAAAAATTATTGTTTTCCAATAACCGCCTGGGCAAAGTTGATAGAATCTCATCCTTCCGGTCTGGATCGGCATTGTTCAACATTTTGTCCAGTTCTTTCAGGCTTTTCTCCAGTGCCGACAGGTCTGGAGTCTCAATGGCCGAGAGCTCAACAGAGGTCTTCTTTCTGGCCGAAGGTTCAGGGGAATCTGTTTTCAGAGTGTCGGGATTTAAGAGCAGCGGAAGCCCGTCTTTCCCCCCCACAATCACCAGTTTTGCATTGGGCGATGCAGCAAGCTCCCGGGTGGCTTTAATACCGGTATACCGAAGGTAAGCCGGTGTCAGGCCCTCATTAATCAGGTCCTGGGCCATACGGATGGTGCTGGCCTCAAGAAAGGTTCTCTTGTAACGCTCATATGCCTGGAGGATTTTATACCGTTCCTGGTATACGTTCTGTTCTGCTTCATGTTTGGACTCAATGGCGGCGGTCATCTTTTTCGGCAGCAGGATTTTCCGTACAAATATGCCGTGGAGATTTATCGCTGAATCTTCCTGTTTAAGGATCTTGCCCAGCAGATCAAAGACTTTTTTCTGGATATCAAGTGGATTACTGTCGTATATTTCGCTCTGGTGAAGATTACCCACAATACCGCGAACGGCAAAGATGGCACCCGGAACAATCAATTTTTCCGCATATTCGGGGCCCACCCTGTAATGGAGCCCCGGTACCTGGGCTTTTTTTACATTATAAATGGCTGAAAGCTCCACCCGGACCTGTAGCCCCCCCTGGGAAAGAGCGGTTACCGTAAAATCCTGGCGCTGTACCCGGCAGTCATATAGAACCATCTGGTTCCAGGGCATGAAAAAATGCAAGCCTTCGCCATAGCTTTTGTCTAAAACCGTTCCGCCCCAGATCTTGTAAAATACCCCCGCATTTCCCGTGGGGATCATCTTGGTGCTGTATGGCCAGATGAGCAGGACGATCACGGTCACCATGAGAAGCCAGATAGCGATGCGCTCGGATTTCTTACAAAACCATTGATAACTTTTAGTTAGGAAATTCAGTTTTTCTCTCCTTTGAATTTAGGCAATTATCACCTTATTTTCCCTCTTGCCGCAAAGGTTCAGGCAATTTTGTAACATCCACCTTACCGTTGGCGTTCAAGGGAAAATCATCCACTTCCATAATATATTGCGGTACCATTTGTCCAGGAAGATTTTCCTGCAAATAGGTTCTCAGTTCCGGAATAAATTCTTTACTGCTTATATCCTTTTTTGCTCTGGAAAAATAAGCATTTAAATAGGTCTCACCCGTAATTTTCGTGCCAGGGGTCACACAGGCATGGTTCAGGTCAGGATGGCGCAGCATTGTGGCCTCAATTTCCACGGGCTCAATGCGAAAACCCCGGATCTTGACCTGATGGTCCATCCGTCCCCTGAAATATAAGATGTGGTCCTGACCGGTCTGACCTAGGTCCCCGGTGCGGTAAATCCGTGCAAACTCTTTGGGTTCGGTTTCAGGGTCGTATAAGGGATTGTCTGTAAATACCCTGGCCGTTTCTTTTGGGCGGTTTAAATACCCAGAGGAGACCTGGGAGCCTGAAATGCATATTTCCCCTAAGGTCCCCGGCTCGCAGGGCCTGTCCTCCTTGTCAAGAAGCATCACCTTTATTCCGGGCAGGGCATGGCCCAGGGGAAAATCATCCATGGACTCAATAATTTTGGTAGCCGTGACATAGGCGGTTGTCTCTGTGGGGCCGTAAAGGTTAAACACCTCATACTGCCGGGGGGTGAATTTGCGCAGCACCTCGCCGCCGGTGAGAAGGCGGGTAAGATGGGGGTTATCAAAGCTTGTCATATAGGCTTCACCCAGGCGGGTGGTCAGGAACATCAATTTAATTTTATTGCGCATCAGGTATTGGTGAAGCCCCACCAGGGAGATCCGGCTGGCCTTATCCAGTAAATAGACCCGGGCTCCTGAGAGCAGAGGGGCATAGATATCCATGAGAAAAGCGTCAAAGGAGACCGTGGCATAGGCACAAACACGGGTGCCCTGGCTGATATTATTAAAGCGATTGTGCCGGAGGGCAAAGCTTAAAACATTTTCATGTGAGATCACCACCCCTTTGGGCTGGCCTGTGGTCCCCGAGGTATAATAGACCATCATGGGGGAAGGGTCTGGATCATTTAGAGCCTCTCTATCATTTAGAGCCTCTTTATCAAGGCATACCAACCCCTCGTCAACGGGGGTCTCCTCCCAGGCATCCGGTTCCACTATAAAGCAGTTTTGGCCGATACATTTTTGGGCCAGCCCAGGATGGGCAACAATGATTGATGCCTTTATATCCCCAATAATATAGTCTATTCTGGGCTGGGGGGTGTCTTCTGCCAGAGGCACCACAGCAGCCCCTGTTTTAATAATCCCCAATGCCCAGATCACGCAGTCCATTCCCCTGGAAAGCAATAGGGGAATATACATCCCTTTTTTACATCCCGCATCCCCGAGGGCGGCTGCGGCCATGTCACTGTGAAAGGCAAGTTCCCTGTATGTCAGTTTCTGGGGGTGCTTCCCTTTGAAGCACAGGGCAAGCTCATGGGGGAACTTTGCGGCGGTGGCTGTGAAGGCCCCATGATATGTTCTGGTATGTGTGGTGGATTGGTTCGCCATCATTCTATTTTTTGATCCTGTTTTCTGACCTTCTGTTTCCTGACTCTCTGTTTTCCGGCCCTCTATTTTCCGACCCAGATTCTTAAGTTCCGGCGCCCCTGGCTCCAGGCCCATAGCCCTTTCCAGCAAGCCTTTTGCAAGCTTCGGAGTGATCTGCTGCCATGAAAAACCCAGGCGGTTGAGTATTGCCAGGGTCCAGTCCATTTTCACATCAGAAAGGAAAAGTTCACCCTGGGCGATTTCAAGCTCATGCTGATTTATCCAGGCCAGATATTCCCTTGCCACCTCTTGCTTATCTTTCTCTTCGCCTATCTCATTATTTTCGTCTTTATTTTCATCTTTTGACCCGGAGTCAATAAGGGTCTCAAGCCCTTGTTTTAACGCATCCCCCTGGAGCAGGCAAATCGCTTTGCTCTGGGGCAGGGCCATGGACAACACCTGGGGAAGACTTTTTTTATGAGGGTTGTCAATATGGAACACCTGGTTTTCAAGGCTCTTTTGCCCGGCAATGAGGCGGATGGCACAGGCTGCCTGATCCACAAAGGCATACCCGATTTTCCCCGCATTTTTTGACCCGAGCCCTGTTAATCCCATCATCCGGACCTGACGCAGAAACATGTTTTTCTCTGCTACCCTGGGGCATTTTTTGTTTTTTGTATCCAGCACAAGGTTTCCGGTGCGCAGAATCATGGTGCGACTGCCCTGGTCCCTTGCTGCCAGCACCCGCTCTTCAGCCTGCTGTTTGGTCCTGGCATAAGCATTGAGAGCCGGAGGCCCTAAACTTGTAACACTTTCTCCAAATTGATGCAAATTTACCGCTCCCAACGTGGAGATATGAACAAAGAGAGCCTCTTTACGGGTCTGGGCCAGGGCCAGCATGTTTTGGGTGGCGGTTACATTGCTGGCGATGAGCCGGTCAATGGTTCCGTAATGGTCCACAACCGCTGCCGAGTGGATAATCAAATCAAGGGGTCCTTTAATCTTTTCTCCCAAAGATTGGGTCTCCCCGGCCAGGCTTAAATCCCCGGGCCATACGTCCAGGCGGACATTGTTCACCATTGTCTGGGCACAGGCCCTGCCAAAATAGAATGTCAAATTGTCCAGCAGACGCAGCGTGGGATGCTTCCCTCTGACAGGTATGATGATCCTGGCCCTGGAATGGTCATAATACTCTTTTAGCAGAAAGGCACCCAAATATCCGGTTGCTCCGGTGAGCACGATTTGA
>CAXHYW010000093.1:0-9286 GCA_964021475.1 uncultured Desulfobacteraceae bacterium
CCGAACCATTTGTTTAAATTTTTAATTTCTATTATTGGATTCATAAAATATCTCCTACAATTACCATTGGTTACGACGCTCAATGGATTTGCCATACTGGCTCATGGAAAAACAGATAACCCAGTAGATCAGGGCGCAAAAAACATAGGCTTCGGCATCATACCCCAACCACTCAGGGTCCTGAGCTGAGGCTTTGATCATTCCAAGGAAATCAAGCAGGCCCACAATAATAACAAGGGAGGTATCTTTGAACAATGCCACGCACCGGCCGATAAGAGAGGGTATTACATGGCGCAGAGCCTGGGGTAAAATTACAAAAAGCGTGACCACCCAGCCCGGAAGCCCTAGGGAATCAGCAGCTTCTATCTGTCCCTGGGGAATGGCCTGGAGACCGCCTCGTACCACTTCTGCGATATAGGCCGAGGAAAATAATATAATACCGATCTGTATCCTTAAAAGGTTGTTGATATCCATGCCCCGGGGCAGAAAAATGGGCAACATAACAGAGGCCATGAACAAAATTGTGATCAAAGGAACTCCTCTTATGGATTCGATTATGCCCACACACATGGATTTTACAATGATCATTTTTGACCGTCGACCCAGAGCCAAAAGTATGCCCAGAGGAATGGACATGATAATACCAATGGCGGCAAGTCCCGTGCTGAGCATGAGCCCTCCCCATAGGGACTGGTCCACAAATTGTAACCCCATTCCCCCATTAATCAGATAATACAGGGGCACGGGTAAGAAGAACCAGAGTCCCGTTAATATCTTTACCCTCAGCAGACGAAAGGCGGTTATGGCGCATACAAGCACAAAAAGAAAAAAGGCCAGAACCGGACGCCATAAAAATTGTTCAGGGTACAGCCCCAGCATGAGTACTCGAAACTTGACAAAAATAAACGTCCAGCAGGCTCCTGTTTTTTCAATTACCCCCTCTGTGGTATCTGGCACAGCAGACATGCTCCAGTTTGCATCAATGATCATCCAGGAGATAAGCGGAGGAAGGATTTTGTATAAAAATCCAAGGGCTGCAATAGTGAGTATGGAATTGAGTGTACTGGGAAAAAGGTTTTGTTTCAGCCAGCCAATGATGCCAACGGATTCCAAAGGAGCTGGAAGGTCAGGACCGGGTTTGAAAACCTGCAATTTATCTTTTATAACTGATCCTGGGGCAACCGATTTCTGGATATCTGATAAAGGGATCATGGTCTATCTTCCAATAAGCTGAACTTTTGCATTCAGCCAGTTCATGATCATGGAAACGATCAGGTTTATGGTCATATAAACACCCATCCAGATAGCAATCACTTCAATGGCCTGGTCATTCTGGCCAATAATGGTCCCACCAATGGAGACCATGTCAGGATACCCAATGGCAACGGCCAGGGAAGAATTTTTAACAAGGCTTGTGTAATCATTTGTGGTGGCAGGAATAATCACCCTCAAAGCCTGGGGCAGAATCACCTTTCTCATGGTAAGAATTGGGGTCAATCCCAAAGCCTTGGATGAGTTGATCTGGCCAATGCTCACAGACTGGATGCCGCTTCTGACATTTTCACCAATAAAAGCGGCCGTGTATAAAACAAGTCCAGTCATTAGGGCTGAAAATTCAGGGCGAATCACAAGCCCCCCTTTAAAATTAAACCCTTTTAAAAGTGCAAATTCCCAGGACAAAGGCCCCTTGGTCATCCACCATGCGATGGTGGGAAGTGTAACAACGGCAATAAGTCCCAAAGTAAAGGATGGAATAATCCTGCCGGTATTTCGGTGAAGTCTTGTGGCATATCGATCAATGAAAAATGCAACCACTATTCCGGTAAAAGCTGCTAGTACAACCCAAAAGAAGCCTGCCTCGGGTATGGGTTTGGGCAGGTAAATCCCTCGATTGTTCAAAAAAAACCCGGTAAATGGTATCAGACTTTTTTGGGGAATAGGCAATGCGGCAAGGGCAATGGAATAGGTAAAGAACAGGGTCAAAAGCAGGGGGATATTTCTTAGGATCTCCACATATATTTCTGCCAATTTTGAAATAAGCCAATTGTTTGAAACCCTTGCAACACCCACAAAAATGCCCAGGATGGTGGCAAGGATAATCCCCATAAAAGCCACATAAAGAGTGTTGATAATTCCCATAAGAAAAGCATAGCCATAGGAATCGGCCGGGGAATATGGCAACAGAGAATTGCTGATGGGCATACCGGATTCCAGGGATAAAAATCCAAATCCAGAAGCAATATTCCGGGCTTCCAGATTCGCCTGGGTATTGACCAAAAGTCCCTGGGCCCCATAAAAAATAATGCCCAGAACAACGGTCTGGAGTACCAAGGTTTTGATACTGAATTTTGAAAAGAAACGCGCCAATGGTTTCAAAGGATTTGCCTTGTGATTTTTTTTTGGGAGAACTGATTGAAAAGCAATTGTTTAAAATGTTCTTTAACAATAAATCAGGGGCAAAGACTAGCTTTGCCCCCTGTTATGGATGAATAATTAAATTATCGGATGGGCAATGCGTACATCAGTCCGCCATTGGTCCATAATTTATTAATGCCCCTAGGGATATTTAGTTTTGTGGCAGGCCCAAAGTGGCGGTCATAAATTTCACCATAGTTGCCTACAGCCTGGATTGCCCGAACCATCCAGTCTTTATCAAGGCCTATATAGCTGCCAGTATCACCAGATTTGCCCAGCATTCGCTGAACAACGGGATTTTTTGATTTTTCTTTCATTTCCAGAACATTGGCAGCTGTAATACCATATTCTTCAGCGGCAATTAGTCCATTGATGACCCAGGTGATGATATCTTTCCACTGGTTATCACCATGACTTACCAGGGGAGCCAGGGGTTCCTTGGAAATGACTTCAGGCATGATTTCATGATCGTTGGGGTTGGACAGGGTGGTCCTTAAAGCGGCCAATTGGCTGACATCTGTGGTAAAACAATCACACCGTCCCGTGGCATAGGCATTTAGTGCTTCTTTTTTACCATCAAAAACAAGTGCTTCTATTTTAAGCCCATTGGCCCTTGTAAAATCCGCCAGATTCAATTCCGATGTTGTGCCTGCAGTTACACAGACGGTGGCTCCATCAATTTTGGTTGCAGAATCCACGCCTAATGCCTTAGGGATCATGAACCCCTGGCCGTCGTAAAAAACGATTTTTGTGAAATCAACCCCTTGTTTTCCATCCCGCTTCAAGGTCCAGGTGGTGGTTCTGGACGTCAAGTCCACCTGACCGGAAGAGACCGCAATGATTTTTTGTTTGGATGCCAAAGGAACAAATCTTATTCTTTGGGAATCTGATAGAACTGCGGCCGCCACAGCCCTTGCCATGTCCACATCAAAACCCACCCATTTCCCGGTGGAATCAGGAATTGAAAATCCTGGAACGCCTTCGCTGATACCGCATGCTAAAATATTCTTTGACCTGACATCTTCCAAGGTACCTGCCCATGCGAAAGATCCGATCATGATAAAAGTCAATACCATAATACCCAATAATTTATTCAAAACAATTTCCCCTTTTTAAAGTTGAAGCAAACCAAATTTGAGAATTATAAAAAAAATATGACACATTCAATACAAAACCATTATTTTTCAAATCATCATCATCATTACTAATAACCAACTCGCATATTTAGGACAATCACTTGTATTTTGTCAAGAAATGTATAAAAAATGATTAAAAGAGAAGATTATGAAATTTTAAGAAGGACTATTCTCTATAGTTGGAGGCATGGTTTTAAGATAGCAGATAAGGTCGCTCAATGGCATTGGCTTTGCGTAATAGTACCCTTGAATCAGTTCACAATTATATTTTTCCAAAAGTTCAAGTTGTTCTTTTGTCTCGACCCCTTCAGCAACCACAGCGAGGCCTAAATTTTTGGCCATCAAAATGATGGTTTCCACGAGATTGGCATCATTCTGATCAATAGCGATATCATCAATAAACGACTTATCTATTTTCAGTGTGCTGATGGGCAAATTTTTCAAATAATACAGGGAAGAGTAACCGGTCCCGAAATCATCTATGGCAATGGAAAGTCCCGCTTCTTTGAGAATGTTTAATTTTTTTACCGTTGAATTCAGGTCTGTCATCATGGCGGTTTCAGTGATTTCAATCTCGATGGACGACGCTAAAAGGTGATGGGTCTTTATTACATTCAATATATTTTCCACAATGTCAGGCTGTTTGAATTCAAGGGGAGACAGATTGACTGAAACCGTTAATGGAAAGCTGAATTTATCCTGGATATCCTGAAGTGCCTTGCAGGATTCTGCAAGAACGTACTGACCCAATTGCACTATAAGCCCTGTCTCCTCGGCCATGGGAATAAACTCTGCCGGGCTTATCATTGTGCCATCTTTTTCTCGCCAGCGAACCAGGGCCTCCATACCAAGCACTCGTTGTGTCGAAGGTTGCACTTTGGGCTGATAATATACCATAAATTCTTTATTAACGAGAGCGGACCTGAATTTTTTAATCATATTCATTTTATACGATGCAAGGCGATTCAGTTTTGGCGTAAACATATTATAGCAGTTCTTTCCGCCGATTTTGGATTGATACATGGCCATATCTGCATTTTTCAACAATGTTCCGGCTGTGTTGCCATCTTCAGGATACAGAGCGACCCCGAGGCTGAGGGAAACGATTAGCTCATGATTATCAACAGAAAAAGGCTCTTTCATGCTTTCAAATAACCGATGGACAAGTTCAATGGCCTCTTGCGGGGAGTTGATATCAACTGCAATGATAAGGAATTCATCACCGCCGAGACGTGCAGTGGTATCTTGCTCTCGGGTTATGTCCTTCAACCGGGCACCTAAGGTTTGCAGCAGGAAATCTCCGCTGGGGTGTCCCAGGCTGTCATTGAAATATTTGAAATTATCCATGTCGATGAAGATGACAGCCACCATATTGTTTTTTCTTTTGGCGTTTTTCAGTGCCATTGAAAGTCTGTCATGGGCCAGATACCGGTTTGGAAGACCGGTTAATGCATCATGATACGCCTGATGCTCAATTTTCTCCTGCTGTGATTTTATTTCTGCAATGTCGTGGAATACAGCAACATAATGTGAAATATTCCCGTCACGCTGTTTTATAGAACTGATATTCAGAATTTCCGGATAGGCTTCTCCATTTTTTCTTCTGTTCCAGATTTCTCCTGTCCAATATCCTTGAGTCTTCAGGTGTTTCCACATTTCTTTATAAAATGAATCATCATGCCGGTTGGATTTTAAAATTCTTGGATTTTGTCCGATCACATCTTCTATGCTATATCCCGTAATATCTGTGAACGCTTTATTGATAAGGACTATGTTCCCGTCAAAATCAGTAATACTGATCCCTTCCAAAGCATTCTCAAACACTTTTTCAAAAATCTTTAATTGTTCGACAGCTTTTATTCTTTCCACCACCTCCTGGTTCAGTTCATGATGGGTAATTGCAAGTTTGGCCATATAATCATTAAAATGGGTAGCCAGGCGCCCGATCTCCCCACTGGCATTTTCGTCTGCCCGAATGTTGAATGTACCTAAACTTGCCTGATCCATTTCCAGTGCCAGTTTATCGAGAGGACGGGAGATAGATTTGCCCAGGTACAGGCTGATTGGCAGAATGATGAGAAGCATGATGCTAACGGCCGAAAATATAATCCAGTGAATTTTATTTAACGGCTCAAGAATTTCGTCAGTGTAGACCGAAGACACAATAAACCAGTCAAGGGAAGGGATGTGGTGGAAAAAAAATATTTGTTCTCTGGATTTTTCCCCGGTTTTTCCCCGCCATTCCATTTTAACGCTCCCGGTTTCAATCAGTTTTAATTTTGTAAAAAGTTTTTCCCATAGACCTGAGTCTTTTAAACCTGAGATATTTCCTTTTATCTGTTGGTGAACCAAAAAATTTCCGTCACCATCCAGGATAAAAGAAGACCCTGAGTGGCCAAACCGGAACGAGAGGATGTCGGATCGGATATTCTTAACATCAAAAAGGGAAATGAATTCCTCACGATAGCTTGAAACAGACACAATCCAGTCCCAGGGTTTAAAATAGGACATATACAATGCTTTGGGCCGCTCTTTCATTTCACCCGGGTTCTTCCAGTTATATTCGATATAGCCCTGTTTTTCTCTCATCTGTTTTTGGATAAACTCATATTGGGAAAAAGTCTGGTTTTTCATCTCTTTAACAGGATGAACCGCAACAATACCGTCACTTGTCAATGCATAAATATAGCCGGTATCTCCTATGGTTTGACTTAAAAGAATTTTTCCAGCCAGTTGTTTTGCATAAAAAAGATCCATCTGGCCTGAATCCACATCTTTTTGGAGCTGCACAAGGATATCCACATTTTTTTCCCCGATCCCCTGTAGATACTTTAGGATAGATACTTTAATGGCAGTATCAATGGACTCCTGGATTGAATGTAAGGAAGCGGTTAAATCTTTAACGATATTTTCCTGGACGATATTCCTTACAAGAGAATTTATTGCCCATCCCGAACTGATCAATGCAAATAAAATCAGAAAAGAGGTCCATAGCATCAACTGGTATCGTATGGACAGTTTCTTAAAAATTTTCATAGGTATATACGCTTTTTGTTAATGGATACTCAAAGATAGTAAGATACTGGTTGTTTTTAATACTGCGAACCTAACATAAAATCAACCCTATTCAACCCACTATATGTCGTTTCACCCCAAAAAAAGTTGTTTATTTTAAAGTATGGTCTGCTCTTTGGGCGGATGGGTTTTCAGGTACCCAAGCCGGTTCAATCCGTTGATATTGAGTTGGATACTGACGGTGGGAAACACGGTATTGCCGGACAAATAATATTTCTGGCGCATTTCTAAAAAATCATTTGAGATCTCATTGTGTGAATATAGAATTGTTCGTTTGAGGGTAAATTCTAATATGAATAATACCTCTCAGGAAAATATGCAAAATAACAAAACGCAATAATAATTTTTTTATCACGGAAACATACCGGAACAGCGGCTGCTACCAATAAGGTCAAGTGCGGCACGGGCACGAATATTCTAAAACTTGAAGGCGGTTTCTCCCTGGATTTAACCGAAATCGCCAACAATAAACTATCATTGCATTCTGATCAGTATTTTTTTTCGAATAATATATATTATCATTTGGGTCCATCCAGTGGGTCATCCAGAATTTTTACAACAGGGAAATAATAATAAATCCTTGCTTCTAAATAAAATACTTGCGACAGTATAGCCGATTTTTGACCTGGCTTGAAAAAAAGCCGAACCTTAGCGGATATAAAGATTGTTTTTATAAACCACCCACTATGAAAGTTAAAAAGGATGAGAATGGAAAAAACAGAAAAAAGCAATGCCTCTTCTTATTGTAACTATAATGATACATTTATCTCCTATGATCAGAATCGCCAACCCAATGGCTTAAGGGAACTTTTACACATTTTTGAAGAAACCCTGGTGCCTTTTGAAGAACAAGTAGTTCTGGAAGGTGGATTTGGTACAGGTGCATACATAAATCAGATCAGGCACCCTATGAAAGAAATCTATGGGGTGGAGGGATCTGAACAGGGATATGAAGAAACCAAACAAAAAATTGGAGATGCTCAAAATGTTCATTTGCAGATAGGCAATATTCTTGATCTTTCTTTTTCTGATGATTTTTTCGATGCTTACATGGTTAACCAGGTGGTGCACCATCTTGATACAGAACTGTCCTATCCAAATCTGACACTTTTTTTAGAAGAGAGCATGCGTGTCATTAAACCAGGCGGTGTCCTGACCATCAACACAAGCTCACATGAACAGTTAAATCCTCATTCCGGTGTATATTGGAACTACAAGTACATCGAAAAAGCAGCCCTTGCAATGCAGCCACGATATATTCCTGTCCCAGAGCTTGTATCCAGGCTTGAAGAGTTAGGATTTACTGATATTAAAACAACCATACCATCTGGAAAATTATTTCAGGAACAATACTATCGTGATCCTAAGTTGGTCTTGGATATTGATTTTCAAAAGTCCGATTCAATCTACTGCTTTTTATCGGCAGAGGAAATCGTTGAAACAAATGCCTTGATTCGTTCAAGTATAGAGGACGGATCAGTATATCAACATATGGAGCAAGTGGCAAAACGGGCTGAAAAAATGGGAGAAGCCGTCATTGTCTCGGCTCGAAAACCTTTGTAATTAATAAAAAATGGGGAGAGGCAGAGGCCAATATGAGAATACGAACAACAATCATTGGTGCCTGGCCAAAGCCGGTTGATGTGCCGATCCCGGACTGGTTTCAATAGGAGCGTACCACAGATGCCAATCCCAAATAGGCTTTTTTTGGGGCGGACTGGTCTGCCATCAAATTTGTCAGAACCATCTTTTTAAGTTTTTTTAAGGATCGGTTCACAAGAGAGGCAAACCTGTGTAATGCGAGGTTTTTTTAAAGGGCAGGGGAGGCATCCCCCGCCCTTTAGTATTTTTATCAATTATTTTAAAGCATGGCCTGTTCTTTGGGCGGATGGGTTTTCAGGTACTCAAGCCGGTTCAACCCGTTGATATAGGCCAGGGCCGCTGCGGTGATGATATCGGGATCTGCCCCCTTACCAAGTGCTGTGATGCCGTCTTCCTTGAGGCGGACCGTTACCTCACCCTGGGCATCGGTGCCTTCTGTCAGGGCGGAAATAGTGAACCTGAGCAGTTCAGACTTGGTGCCGGTAAGCTTGGATATAATGTTATAAACCGCATCAATGGGGCCGGAGCCTTCGGTGGATCCATGGATCGGACGGCCGTTTATATTTAGCTGGATACTGGCGGTTGGAAACACGGTACTGCCGGACAACACATGGATGTATTCCAGGCAGAAGACTTCCGAGGATCTAAGGACCCCTTCGTTGATCAGGGCTTCAATATCTTCGTCCTGGATGCTCTTTTTCTTGTCGGCTAGGTTTTTGAATTTTTTGAATACCACATTCAGTTCATCATCGGACAAATTATAGCCCATGGTCTGGATATGGGAGTTTAGGGCATGGCGGCCGGAATGTTTTCCCAGAACCAGGTTGTTTTTGTTGATACCCACGGTTTCAGGTTTCATGATTTCATAGGTCATGGGATTTTTTAAGACCCCGTCCTGGTGGATCCCGGCCTCATGGGCAAAGGCATTGGCTCCCACAATAGCCCGGTTGGGCTGGACCAGAATGCCGGTGATCATGGAAACCAGGCGGCTGGTGGGATAGATCCTGGTGGTAGATCGGAAGAGCACACGTCTGAACTCCAGTCACTCCGGAGAATCT
>CAXHYW010000094.1:0-9257 GCA_964021475.1 uncultured Desulfobacteraceae bacterium
TTTTTTGTGTGGTGCCAGGAATATACAGGTGGCAACTCGTTAACCTCCGGTTCAGTTACAACATCAATAAATACAGGTCCTTGATGCTTTATTGCTTCATTAAACGCTTGATCTAATTCATCAGGGGTCTGAACGTAAAAACTTTTTATCCCAAAAGCGGTTGCGACTTGGGCCATATTCTTCTGGGTAAAATCAACTGACATGAATCGTCCTTCTGAATGAATTGATTGGAGTGCCTTTATCCAGCCAAAACTGCCATTATTGAAGTGTATTAAAATGGTTTGAATATTTAACCTGACCAGGGTTTCAAGCTCACCCGCAGACATTCCAAGTGAACCGTCTCCGAACATACCGATAATCTTTGCATCCGGCCTGGCTAGGAAAGCACCGACTACTGCTGGAATGGCATAACCAAGCCCCCCAAACGCCCTTGGAATAATGAATCGAGATTTATTTCCTTTCAATCGTAAAAATCTAGTTATATAGGGGGTTGGTGTTCCTGCATCCGAGATAACAATTGATGGTTCCAAAAGAAATTTATTAACTGCATTTATAACTCTTTGGGGTTTTATGGGAATGGCATTGGAATGTAATTGTGTTTTTGAATCCTGCCAAAAAGTTTTACGAATCTGGTTAATATGTTGACTCCAAGCCGTCTTATCTGAGCGGCAGTCCATATTCTGCAATTCAATATAGAGGTCTTTTAAGACAAGGGAAATATCTCCAGCAATACAGACTTCATTTTTATAGTTATTGGATAGCATGACCGGATCAATATCTACTTGAATAATGTTCTGATTCGAATCCGGGGATGGCTTGGTCCATTTTATTGTTGAAACAGAGCCCATTTTACAGCCGAGATAAATTAATGTGTCTGCGCAATCAATCGCCTCGTGGGCATGGGGGTGAAAGCCATTGTCACCAACTACACCAATTGCAAGTTCGTGATCATCAGGCATAATACCCTGACCTGAAATAGTCGTTGCAACAGGTATGGACATTCGCTCCGCAATTTTAATGATGAATTCTCCGGCCTGGGAATGAACAGATCCGCCACCCGCAATAATAACAGGTCTTTTTGCCACTTTGATATGATTTGCCAGTTGTTTTATCCTGTCCGCATCTCCTCGTGTTCGGTAAGCAGGGTAAGCCATGCAGTCAGTTTCGCTATATATATTCATCTCTTTTTTGTTCATCCTGCCATTCATCACTTCGACAGGAAAACAAAGGTGTACCGCCCCCGGCCGGCCAGTGGTCGCTATTCTAAAGGCTCTTCTCAATGTATCGGGGATCTTGTTTGTGTATTTAAGAAAACTGGACCACTTGGTAACTGGTTCAAATAATTTATGGTGGTCGAGTTCTGTTATGGTTCCTTTATCTTCACCGGCAAGCGCAACACCGGATGTTAATAAAATAACAGGGATAGAGGATGCATTTGCCTCGGCAATGCCGGGAATGGAGTATAATGCACCCGCTCCGCTTGGACATTCGCAGACAGCGGGCTTATGGGTTAGTCTGGAATATGCGTCTGCCATGAATACAGCAGACCTTTCATCTCTTGCAAGGATATGCTTTATTCTAGAGGATTGCTTGTAAAAAGCATCATATAACGGGAGGCTGGTGTCTCCGGGAACTCCAAACACAAATTCGACCCCATATGCGATTAGCATCTCAACGATAGCTTGTGCTCCGGATATGATTTTATCATCTGAATTAGGCATTGTTTTTCTCCAATTATAAATTCAATTTGTAATTCAATATCAAATACACAATTGTTTTATGTTTGTAAACCTTTTTTGATTTTCAAAAACATTAGTGAATGATAGAGTTGGACATTATAAAACATAATTGATACTATTTTAAATTATATTAAATTCAAAATTAAATTCAAAATTAAATTCAAAAAGGAGCACCAATTGACTATAAAAAAGGGAAAGACCCCCTCAAAGAATAATGACCTCACGAAAGAGGCCTACAATGATATCAGAAAAATGATTTTTTCAAACAAGCTCAAGCCCGGGCAGAAGATTCCCTATAGAAGAATGGCGGAAGGGCTGGATATGAGCCTGACGCCCGTTGTTCAGGCATTAAAGCACATGGAATTTATGGGACTTGTGTACCACAAGAAAAATACAGGTTTTTTTGTTGGAAAGGTTACCCCGCAGAATATTGATGAAGCCTATCGGCTTAGAATCCTTATCGAACCCGAGATGCTGGCTGAAACAGTCTTAAATCTTGATAAAAGCGGTGAGGAAAAAATCATCAAAGCAATGGATGAATATCTTGAGGCCATTAAAAAAGAATCTGCAAAGTTAATGCTGGTAAAAGATATTCAATTTCATATGACCCTTGCAGAGCTATCAGGTCAGTCCATTTCCATTATGCTTTTAAAATATTTATTTGATTTTCTGTATTTACGCTTCAGTGAAGAACTCATTTTTTCAAGCCCCACAGAAAATTCTATTGCAGATCACAAAACAATATTTAAAGCGATTAAATCAAGAGACGTCGAGGCCGCAGCACATGCACTTAAGGCCCACATTCAGCATACCCACAGCAATGCCATGGCGGGCATAGGTGAAAGACTTTCTGAAGTGGAAGAAATCATTTTTTAAAATGGTGAGTGACCATTGACCGCAGTATGTTTTTTTATTACCTGCCCTGATCAAACGATTCAAACAGTATATTTCTTAAAATCAATCTCTATATATCTATTTATTTAACCAATTTAAAAAATGATTTAAATTGTATTGACAAAGTGAATTACATTTTGTATTCGAATTCATAGACTATTTTTAATCACATAATAGGAGGAAGTATGAAAGTCAAAACCATCGTAATTTTGCTGCTCGGAATCTTATTAATTGGTAGTTCAACTGCTTTTTCAGCTGGAAAAGACGAGTTGAAGATTGCAGTATGGGAAGATGTCAGCACCTTTGACCCTGGATGGATGACGAGCGGGGAAAGAGAACTTGCTATTATGTCATGTTTGTACAACGGGCTTGTCAAATATAAAGAGGGCAGCTGGGACATTGTACCGGATCTGGCTGAATCCTGGGAGGTTTCTCCTGATGGATTGTCTGTTTTTTTTCATCTTCGAAAGGGCGTTCAGTTCCATAAAGGATATGGAGAAATGACTGCTGAGGATGTAAAGTTTTCCTATGAACGAATGTTGGACCCCGCTTTGAAATCTCCTGAAAAAGGTCAATGGGAGCAACTTGACCATGTAGAAATAGTAGACAACTATACCGTAAAACTTATTTTTAAGACTAAAAAAGTCACCTTGTTTAATTCACTGCTTCCCATGAATACGGGTTATATTGTTTCCCAAAAAGCGGTTAAAAGTCTGGGACATACAAAATTCGGTAAAAATCCTGTGGGAACTGGACCCTATGAGTTGGTCTCCTGGAAACCTAAACAACATGTTAAAATGCAGAGATTCGAAAAATATTGGGGAGAAACTCCAAAAATCAATAATATCACTTTTTTGCCTATTGCAGAAGATTCAACCTGTGAGACTGCACTCAAAACAGGGGAGATTCATTTAGGTCGATCCTCCATGATCAATTATAAAAGCTTTGAAAAAAATTCAAAATTTAATGTTTATTCCAAGCCCCCTTTTAAAACTTACTGGCTTGGTATGACAGTTAACAAAGCGCCGTTTGATAAAATTGAGTTACGTGAAGCTTTCCGTTATGCGGTGAATGTTGATAATATAGTAGAAGCTGCTTTCTATGGTACTGCAAAGAGAGCTAATACCGTATTACCTCCAGGCCTTCCAGACTATTGGAAGGAGGCTCCTGCTTACAAACAAAATATTAAAATGGCTAAAAGCTTAATGAAAAAAGGCGGGAAGCCCGATGGGTTCACCGTCAAATTATTTATTCCTTCCAATGATGCCGAGCGAATTATGGCGGAAGTAATAAAAGCAGATGCGGCTAAAGCCGGTATTGATGTAATCATAGAAGTTAAAGAGATCGGTGCATTTAACGAGGCTGCAAACAAAGGTGAGACGGATGCTTATATCCAGTTCTATACATCAACCATTGATCCATATTATCTGATGCAATGGTTTGCAGGTGAAAGCACCTGGAATCCCAGCCAGTGGCATAATGCAGAATTTACTAATTTGATGAAAATGGGCAATAGTGAATCTGATCCTGAAAAACGAAATCAAATTTATGTGGATGCACAAAAACTGATAGACAAAGATGCATGGGCAATCTGGCTGACCCATGGTACAAAATTCTGGATTGCACAAAGCAATTTGAATATTGGTTTAATTTATCCAAATGGCCGTCTTGCACCCTGGACAGCGAGCTTTAAATAAATTTAGAAGCTAAGGCAATCACAAAAGGGGCAATCTTAAAAGGGGCAATCTTAAAAGAGCTGAAATTCTGGATAAGAATTGCCCCTTCCTTACCATTATAAAAAACAATAAATCAGGAAGGATCAAAAATAATGCTTAAATACAGTTTTAAAAGAGTATTATGGGTATTCCCAACCTTGATTGGTGTATTACTGCTTCTTTTCAGCTTGACTTACTTTCTGCCAGGTGACCCGGCAACGGCAATACTGGGTCCCAGGGCAACCCCGGAACTTATCGAAGAGTTAAATTCAAGACTTCATTTGGATCGAAGTATGCCAGTCAGACTGGGTTATTATCTAAAAGGTATCGTCCAGGGAGATCTTGGAACCTCTGTATGGTCAGGACACAGTGTCAGTTCTTTAATGGCGGAAGCTCTGGGCCACACTGCCATACTTGCTGTTACAACCCTTGCAGTTGCAGCCGTAATCGGAATAATTTTGGGCGCCTTTGGTGCAATTAGGCAAGACACTCCAATTTCAGGTGTTGTCACTATTATATCTTTAATGGGTGTTGCATTGCCGGACTTTGTTGCGGCACTTTTACTGATGCTTGTTTTTTGCGTTAAAATTCCAATTTTCCCAGCCATCGGTGCAGGTGAAGGTTTTTGGGATATCATAATGCACTTGATTTTACCGGCTACAGCATTGGGTATTGGCTGGGTGGGATACCTTGCACGCTTAACCCATGAATCAATGGTGGATGTGCTTGAAGCTGATTATATAAGAACTGCGAGAGCCTTTGCCATTCCACAAAAATCAATCGCCTACGTCTATGCATTGAAAAATGCCATTATTCCAACCATCACGGTTCTCGGGCTTGGGGTGGGCAAACTGCTAGGTGGTGCTGTCTTTGTAGAGATAATATTCAGCAGGCCCGGACTTGGAAAATTAATTGTGGATGCAGTTTATGCCAGGGATTTTCCAGTTTTACAGGGCGGTATTCTTATTGCTACTGTTTTATTCGTACTTGCCAATCTTGTGGCAGATATCTCCTATGGATTTGTAAATCCTCAAATCCAGTATGATTAAGGGTAATTAAACACCATAAGGTATGAAATTCCATGAATACAACAGCAACTGATGTTATGCAGAAAAAAAGGAGACTGACACCTGGATGGACCCAAAATTTCACCCTAATTTTTAAATCCATTGCAAAAAAAAAAGGAGGATTGATTGGGAGTATATTTATAGCAATAATGCTTTTGTGTGCAATCGCTGCCCCGTGGCTCGCTCCTTTTGATCCCAATGAACAAAATATTGTACAAAGATTTGCAGGTCCGGGACTTCCCCATCTTCTCGGTACTGACTATTTGGGACGAGACACTCTTTCGCGCATCATATACGGTTGTAGGATTGCCGTACTTGTTGCTTTTGGCGCTGTGTCAATCTCTTCGATATTTGGTGTTTTCCTTGGTGTGGTCGCAGGATATAATGAAGGTAAAAAATTTGACTATTTTATCATCTGGCTGTTTGATATAGTTCGCTCTTTTCCCCAGATTATTCTGGCGCTTGCCATAGTTGCCGTATTAGGGCCGTCTCTTGTAAATGTTGTTATCGCTCTTGCTTTTACCGCTTTTCCATTTTATGGCCGTATTGCCAGAGCCCAGACACTCTTTGTTAAAGAAACCGACTATGTCAAGGCTGCCCAAGCCATGGGGCAAAAACCAATAAAGATAATTATAAAACATATTACCCCGAATATTTTGGCTCCTGTTATCGTATGCCTCGGCATGGATATGGCAACTATGGTTATATGGGAGTCCGGCCTCTCTTTTCTGGGTCTGGGCGTAAGGCCGCCAACCGCTTCCTGGGGTATCATGCTCAGGAACGGTTATAAGTATATCCAGGTATCACCCTGGACTATTGTCTGGCCGTCTCTTGCCATTGCCTTTTCAATGATTGCCTTCTCTCTTTTTAGTGATGGACTAAGAGTGGCATTAGACCCAAAGGAGCGTAATCGATGAAAGAGAACGAACCATTATTAGACGAGCCATTACTTGAAGTAAGCAAATTAACCCTTGATTATAATCTTGGTAAACGAAAAATGAGAGCCCTTAACCGGGTGAGTTTCCAGATTAACAAAGGTGAAATACTCGGTGTTGCAGGCGAAAGTGGTTGTGGAAAGTCAACTCTTGGGCTTGCCATTATAAAACTTCTACCTAAAATTGCATCCATAAGGAGGGGTGAAATCCTTTTTGAAGGGCAAGATCTGTTAAAACTTTCTGAAGACCAGATGAATAAAAAAATACGGGGTCAAAAGATCAGTATGATTTTCCAGAACCCCCAGGATGCTCTAAACCCAGTATTTACCATTGAAAAACAGATGGTTGATATTTTAAAAACCCAGCGGTTGTATAAAAATAAGAGGATAAGATCTGCAAGGTTTTTCAGGGATCAGGCGATAGATCGCCTTAAAGCCACTGGAATAGCTGATCCTGCACAACGTCTATCCAATTATCCCTTTGAGTTTTCAGGTGGGATGAAACAGCGCGTAATGATTGGCATGGCTTTGTCATCAGGTACTTCGCTTCTTCTTGCCGATGAGGCAACAACTGCCCTTGATGTGACCATTGAAGCCCAGATAAACAAACTTATTGCAGATCTTGCAAAGGAGTATAAAACTTCAGTGCTCTATGTGAGTCATAATCTCGGCGTACTGGCAGAGCTTGCCGACCGGATCATGATCATGTATGCAGGAAGAGTCTTTGAAATGGGAACGACCAAAGATGTGTTTGGCTCTCCGTCCCATCCTTATTCAGCAGCGCTCCTTGAATCCATGCCAAGCCGGCAGGACAGAGGGAAGCGTCTGCTGTCAATCCCGGGATTTGTGCCGCCTTTAGATAATTTACCACCGGGGTGCTCTTTTCATCCACGCTGTAAATTTGTGGAGGCTATCTGTAAAAAAGAGGTCCCGCCCATGGAAGAAGTCACACCTGGGCATTTTTCAGCATGTTTCCTGGACATCAAACGAGGGAGGAAACGGCTGCAATGGATTTAATAAAAATAAATAATTTAAAAACATATTTTTATCAAAACAAGGGATTATTATCAAAACTTTTTGGCGAGGGTTTAAAAACAGTCCATGCTGTTGATGATGTCAGCCTCACAATCCAAAAAGGAAGAACGTTTGGACTCGTAGGTGAAAGCGGATGCGGCAAATCAACTCTTGGTAATACTATTTTCAGGCTTGTAAAGGCAACTTCAGGCGAGATTCTTTTCCAGGATAAAGATGTTTTGAAAATGAACTCAACTGAGCTGATGGGATTTCGTCAGAACGCCCAATTGATTTTCCAGGATCAATACGGTTGCATGAACCCGCGTATGACAGTTGGCCAGATCATTGCAGAGCCTTTGTTAATGAAAGCACATGGTGATCTTGATAATGATAAACTTTTTGATGAGGTTGAAAGACTTTTGCTTGCCGTAAACCTTGATCCTGACTCTGCTGTAAAATTTCCCAATGAGTTTTCAGGAGGGCAGGCACGTCGCATTGGTGTGGCTAGGGCCATAGCTCTTAACCCCACTTTTATCATGGCAGACGAGCCAACTTCAGGGCTTGATATCTCTACTGCTGCTACCGTCTTAAATTTAATGCAGGATCTCCAGGATGAAATGGATATAACCTATTTATGGGTTTCCCACAATTTAAACCAGGTAAAGTATATGTCAGATGATATGGCGGTCATGTATCTTGGAAAAATTGTAGAAATGGGACAAACAAAAGATATATTCAATGAGATGGCTCATCCATATACCAAGGCTTTAATTTCTGCAGTTCCACAGATATCTGCAGAAAAACAGCAAGAGACTATATTTCTTAAAGGCGAAATTCCAAGTCCGATCAATCCCCCCTCGGGATGCAGGTTTAGAACCCGCTGCCCGCAGGTCATGAAAAAATGCAAAACCCATGAACCGCCCTTGGCAGACCTGGGTGGCGGCCACATGTGTGCCTGCCATCTTCATCGGATAAATTAAAAACAAAACCGATTTTTTGGAGATAATTTTAATGCAAATTCCCTGGTTCTCAAATGGAGATAATACTATTTTCCGCCAAGGCAGACCTTTTGTAAAAATGCATGGACTGCGCAATGATTTTGTTATAGTGGATGGCCGGAAACAACTCTATCTCCCCTTTATAGACGATATTATTCATCTATGTGACCGCCACGAAGGTGTCGGTGCCGATGAATTGTTAATTGTTGAACCGGCCAGAAATCATAATACATATGCTTTTGTCAGAATTATCAACCCGGACGGACGTGAAGTCGAGGCCTGTGGTAATGCCACCCGGTGCATAGGGTGGTTGCTATTAAAAGAATGCAATAAAGAACAAATTCAGATTGAAACCCTTGGGGGAGTTTTAAAATGTACCCTTGCCGGAGAAAAAATGGTGAGCGTGGAAATGGGAAAAATTAGGACCAATTGGAATGAGATTCCATTGTCCCAAAACATGGACACACTTCACCTCAATATTGCGGCAGGCCCTTTAAAAGACCCTGTGGGGATGAACATTGGCAACCCTCATGCTGTGTTCTTTGTGGACGATTTAGAGTCTATTGATTTGCCGGAATATGGAAAAATACTCCAGACACACCCTCTTTTCCCGGAAGAAGCCAATATTGGTGTTGCCCAGCTTGTAAATCCAAAAACACTAAAACTTTCGGTGTGGGAACGACCAGGAACTCTGACCACAGCCTGTGGCACCGGGGCCTGTGTTGCGGTTGCAGCAGCCCATAGAAGAGGATTGACCACCAACAGAAAAATGACGGTAATAATGCCGGCAGGATCTGTGGAGATTGAGCTTATGGATGAAAACATTGCTGTCATGACAGGACCTGTAGAAGTCTGTTACACAGGTTATCTTGTATAATTGATATCAAGATAATGAA
>CAXHYW010000095.1:0-9235 GCA_964021475.1 uncultured Desulfobacteraceae bacterium
ATCAGGTGATCCACATCAAAATGGGGTTCTGAGCGGGGCCAGATAAGCCGGGTGTCAAAGACCGGTCGGATCTTTGGGTGATGCCGGATCTGGGCGCCATAAAAGCCAAGGGCCTGTTGGATGCCGGCAAAAGCGACGTCGCCGGACAAATGCCAGATGGCAGCCGCTCCCACACTGAATCCGATCAGGGTATGGGGCTGTCTGCCTTTTTTTATATGGTTTGGTTTTATATTATCTGATTTTATATTATTGGGTTTTAAAAATTTTGAAATTTTTTCTGAATAAGCGGCAATACTCGTTCGGGATGAGAAAAAGGCATAGGCCGCTGTCTCATCCCTAAAGCTTGTCTGTCCATCATAGGGATCTATAATGTCGATGGTGGTTTTGATTAATTGCTTGCCTAACCGTTCGCTTAATCGCTGGGCCAAACGGTCCAGAGCAGGGGTGTGTCCGAAAATGTCGGCTGCAATCAAAATATTCATGGGATCCGTTTTCATGGGATTTAAAGATTCCTTCACAGGATCAGGGCTGCCGATGCCAGGGAAGCCACAGTGTCTACCTTAATTCCCAATTTAAAATGATTGGACAGCTCTCCTAACTGGCGGTGGCAGGAGAGACAGGCTGTGGCCAGGTGGGTAACTCCCGTGGCGCGCATCTGGTCTGCCTTGGGTTTTCCCGAGATCATCCGTTTCTTTGTACTGGTACTGTCCTGGAGAATTCCCCCGCCGCCGCCGCAGCAAACCCCGTCTTCCCGGTTGGGGGTCAGTTCTACCATTTCCTGACAGCAAAGGGCGAGAAGTTCCCGGGGGGCATCATAGCACCCGGATTTTCTGGCAATATTGCAAGGGTCGTGGTAGGCGATTTTATGGGGATTGCGCGAGGGGTCAAATTTGAGAATTCCTTTTTTGGCATATTCAATTGTCAGTTCCGGAATACTCATGACATTGAAGGCAGGTTCTCTTCCGATAAGTTCGGGCAACAGGAATTTGAGAACATGGTAGCCATGACCACATTCGCTTAAAACAAGGGTTTCAATACCCAATTTTTCCGCCGGTTCTACCACCATGCGGGCAATCTTTTGGGCAATTTCATCCTTGCCCACAAAATATCCCCAGTTTGTGACGTCGGTGTGGAAAGAGGACAGGGTCCAGGTTTCCTTCATGGCATAAAAGAGTTTCCCCATGGCCGTCAAATGGAGTAGGTTAATGCCAAGTTCTCTTGGGTTGGGCAGATATAAAAATTTGCACCCCGGAATATCGTGGGGGATGGTGGCGTCTGGATCATTTACGTCATCCACAAATTCTTCAGATACCCATTCCACGGTTTCCACAAATTCTTCCCGGGTCAGCCCATTGACATCCCCTGTTTCTAACCGTGATTTGATGCCTTTTTCAATGTCTGGGGGGATCTTATCTGCTGCGATGGCAAGGCTTCTGCCCTTTCGAACCACCTGGTCCATGGTGATGCCCATGGGACACCCCTGGGTGCATCGATTGCAGATCAGGCAATCCCAGAGCATGCCGCTTTCTACCAGCTGCTTATCCAGTCCCAGGGCGGCCATGCGGATCATCTGCCTGGGGATAGGCCCCCCTTTCCCATCAAACCAGGTGCATCGGGAATTGCAGGCACCGCAGGTCAGACATTCCAAAATATTGTTTCCCAACACACGTGGGTCGAACAGGCAGCTTAGGGTTGAGCGTGTATTGATCGTTGTGGTTTCCATAATTTATTCCCCCTTATCCTTTCAGGCTTTGGTCAGGCTTTGGTCAGGTCTTGGTCAGGCCCTGGTTAGGCTTTGGCAATAATACGCCCAAATTTGTCGGTTTCATTGGCTGCTATAGGTTCCCATGTGATTTGTCCCGGGGAAATCCCGGGCATCTTTGTTACGGCATCCACCCCGGATTTTGCCGTGGTGCTTCCCTTCATGGACCGGCAGTTCCCTTCATGGCATCCGCTGATGATTACCTTTGACGCCCCGTTGATCAGGGCTTTTAAAATCATGTCGGAACTGATGCGGCAGGCACAGGGAAGGGGGATGAGTTGTATATTTTGGGGAAGGTGTATTTTGTCAGCCGCCAGGGCAGCAGACCGTTCACAGGCAAATATCACCACCTGTTTTTGCTTTCCCAGAGGGGACCTGTTCGACAAAAGGGTCGCAATCATTTCATGGGTATTGTCTGATTCAATGGCATAGGCCGGGCAGTTGGACAAGCATAAATGGCAGGAAAAACAGGCGTTTTCCATGATCTGGGGTCGCATTTTCTTATTGAGAATAATGGCGGCATGGGGGCAGATGCGGTAACAGGTCAGGCATTGGGCACATTTTTTTTCATTGATCGTCACTCCGGTTGTTTGCCCGGTTTCCTCACGGTTCGTGTCCGGGGCATTGAGAGAGGATAAAATCTCCTGGATTCCCGTTTCAATCTCCTGGTCGTCCACCTCGTCATGGCCGGAAGCTGCATAGTATATGCCTTTTCTCAGGTCTTGGGTGAGCCTGTGCCGAACATTGGCCGGTTGCAAAAATCTTTCCCGGTCCAGGGTGGAGCGCAAAAGAGTTGCAATGTTCTTAAATTCTTTGCAGGAACAAATGCTATCCGGCAATACCAGGCAGTCACATGAAATTATAAGTTCTATATTCGGCAAAGTGTCTTCCCTAAGCCGGATATGGAACCCTTTCGTTTGGGGTTGGATTTTAATATCATCCACGGTGTCAAATCTGAGAAACACAATGCCAAGACGTCTGGCCTGGTCATAGAGTCGTTGACCTAAGGTGCCGTGGACCAGCATTTTGTTCATGAGGAGGGTGATTTCTTTGCCAGCTTTTCTGGCGGCAATGGCCGATGTAAGTGCCAGACGGGCCGAAACTTTGAATTCCGGTCCAAAATAATCCAGCAGAATCAGGCTTTTTTCCGGGAGATCTTTGGGGGCAATACTGGCAAAGGTATTCAGGTTTATGGCCGATTGAAACTCACCCTTACCGGCATTGGGACGGGAACAGGCCTGGGGAGCGGCAATGATGGCACCGCAGGCAAGGGTTTGTTCTTTGCCTAAGCTCCCATGATAGATGGAGAAGTTTCCGGCGGTGCCGGAAAGGGTCAGAGTTTTGGTTTCCGTCCCGGCATCCAGGGCAACCACCTTGTATCCTTCTGCGGCAACGGCCTTTGCAACCTTTGCTCCATGGGGGCCATCCCCATTGGGGCCTCCGATGATTGCCACCGTCATGTCAGGCGTTTTGGTCAGGCCCATCTCTTTTAATACCTGGGCTCCGGCAATCTTTCCTTCCTGTTGGGATGACAAAATATCTTTGGGACCTTTGGCGCACCCGGCAATATAAAGGTTTTGGGGCGCAATGGTCTCCGGTGTGTTAAAAAATCCCCAATCATTGGGAACAGCTCCCAGAAATCCGGCGGTTTCGTTGATATCCGGGGAAGATTCCATGCCCACAGACAGGACCACCAGGTCAAATTGCCTGGCGACCCGGGATTGGGTGGCCGCATCTTCGGTCACCATGGTCAATGCGCAGGTTTCCGGATCTTCCAGTATTTCTGACGGGACACCCTGGACCAGCTCAATTTGTGTGGAAAGTGTTTCCAAAGTACTGCGGATCTCTTTGCCGATGATTTGAAGGTCCATGTAAAAAAGGGTGATGGCAGCATCTGGGATTTCATGGATCAGCTTTTGGGAATGGCGCAGGGAAATTTTACAGCAGGTCTGGGAGCAATAATCTTTTCCCAATTTTTTGTTCCTGGATCCCACGCACTGGATAAAGGCAATCCTCGGGAAGGGGGTGTCGGGAAAAAGTGTGTCCAGTCGATCTTGTCTTATCAGGGTGTTGAGTTGGGCGGTTGTTATGATGTTTTCACAGGTATCAAAGTGAAGCGAGGGCAGTTTTTCCGGGTCAAAGGGGGAGAATCCTGTGGCCAGGATCACCTTGTCAGCCAAAATGGTCTTGCCCGAGGTCAGAAGGGCTTCAACACCGTGACCTTTTTTTTTCAGGGTATGGATCTTTGTTTTTAAATGGAGGGTGATATTGGGCTGGTCGGTAACCTGTTTTGCCATTTCGTGACCCAGGCAGGCACCGCAGTTCTGGCAGGTATCCGTGGCCATGCAGGCCCAATGTGTGGTCTTCCCGCCCAGTTGATCCTGTTTCTCGACCAGGTGCACAGACAGGTCTTGATGGTTCAGGGAACGTGCGGCAGCCATACCCGCCACCCCGCCACCCAGGATGAGAACGCTGGGAGCTCCTTGTTTCATATTTACCTCCAATATCTAAAAATACCGGTTCAATAATCCATGGGGTTGTCCTGTTGTTCGGGTGCTGCTGTTCGTATGTAGATGTTTGGCGCTATATTTAAGTGACACCCTGTTGTTATCATATAAAAAAAAGAATTACAATCCAGCCCAAATTGCCGATCCCAGGATGGAAACTACGATGAGCAAAGCCACCGATTCAATGGACCTTAAAGTTGTTACCCGGCATATTTCCCGGTAACAGGGGAAAAATAATCCCCCCCAAAAAATGCCTGCCAGAAAACCGAAAAGATGGGCGGATATATCCGTATTTTCCCCCTGGCTAAACAGACCCACCAGAGTGGCCCCGGCAAACAAAGGGATCAGGCGGTTCAATTGAAAAGCGCGTCGGTTAGTGACCATTTGATAGGCAGCAAGGGCGCCAGCCGCTCCCATGATGGCGGTGGAGCTCCCTATGGACAAAAGGGCATTTTGATGGAAATATGCATTGATAAGATTGCCGCTGGTGCCGGCACACAGGAGAAGAAAGGGGCCGGTACCGTATCCGGTCAGGCTGATCACGGGGGCAGCAAAGATGAGAATGCCAGCCAGGTTGCCCAGTAAATGTTGCCCATCGGAATGGAGAAACAGGGCCGTGACCGCTCTAAATGTTTGTCCCTGACCGATGTACAGGGAGGAGGCGCCAAATTGCAGGACCATTTCCCTGTGGATATCCCATTTAAGGCAGGCTAAATGCAAGGCCAGCAGCAGACCCATGATGACATAGGCCGTCGGGGTGTTAAATGAGGAAATTTTAAGGGGTTCTCCTTCTTTGGGGAGTCTTAAAAAAATATTTTCTCGATAATATTGGTCAACACTTTTGGTGGCCAGGATAGCTTGCTGTTTGGGGACCAGAATATCAAATTTTCCCGGGGCGCCTGGCCGGGAGCAGATTCTGTCAATCCTGGCAATAATACCCTGGGAAGCCAGGATGAGCAGGGTTAGATCTGCTTTTTTCCTGGGAAGATTTTCAAAAATTCTTTCCATTTCCATGGGTTTCACGCATACTGTCCGATAAAGAAAATTGATTGTTCCCTGTTCATTTTAATTGTGTATACCAATACCAGGAGAAAATAAAGCATGCAGATCATTCGATTCATAACCAAGGAAAACAAAATTGTCTGGGGAACTGCCTATGACGGCCATACCGCCACCCTTCTTCGGGGAGATATTTTTTCTGAATTTGAGGATACCGGCCAGAAGATAGCGGTTGAAAAAATCCTGTCCCCCATAAAGCCAGCAGCCATCCTCTGCATCGGCCTTAACTATCGGCTCCATGCAAAGGAAACCGGCGCAAAGTTGCCCGAATATCCGGTGGTCTTCATGAAAAATCCCGGAGCGGCGGCGGCCCATGGGGATGCCATTCAAATCCCTGCTTGTTGCGCAAAAGTTCCCGAGGTGGATTATGAGGCCGAGCTTGGGGTGATCATTAAATCCCCTGTCAAAAATGTGTCCGAGGCCAACGCCCTGGATTATGTGTTGGGCTACACCTGTGCCAATGATGTCTCTGCCCGGCGATGGCAGAAACATGGGGGTGGCGGCCAATGGGTAAAAGGCAAAAGCTTTGATACTTTCTGTCCCTTTGGGCCGCTTCTGGTGACCCCGGACGAGGTAGGTGATCCCCAGAATCTGAGTGTGGAATGTATGCTCAATGGCAAAACCATGCAACAAGGCCATACCAGTGACATGATTTTTTCCGTGGCCCAAATTATTTCGTATCTGTCCCAGTCCGCCACCCTTTTGCCCGGTACCCTGATCTTAACGGGCACCCCATCCGGTGTTGGGTTTGCCCGGACCCCTCCGGTCTTTCTTGCCCCCGGCGATGTGGTAAGAACACGGGTCGAAAAACTGGGGATTTTGGAAAACGAGGTGGCCTCGGAAAAGGCATGATCGCCTTTTGTTGAATGCTTTGTTGGGCATCCTCAGCCTGGTAAAAACAGTGTGTGTCTGGGTAGAACAGCCCCAGATATCCGGGCCTTTCATCTGCCCTATCGTGTGGGCAAGGGGGGAAATAAAAACCTGGGGTTGATCCGGTGAAATGAGAAAACGCCCGGGAAGAAGGCGATGAAACTTCCCGGGCGCTTATGGGGCAAGACTAACTATCTGGGATAGGCTATTGGTTGGATCTGCTGCCCTGTCCGGGGCAGTTGCCATTTTTGCCGCCGTATCCGCCGCCCCGTTTGCCCATGCCAGCAGCATTGAGTTCAGGGGCAATTTTTTTGGCTTCCAGCTGGAGATCAAGGCGTTTGCTTCTCATCTGGCCCGAGAGGTCTGTGATCGCCTTGGACAGGGTCTCAAGTTTGGCTCTGTCAGGGGAAGATGTTTCCATGAGCATGCGCATTTCCTGGTGTTTGACCATCATGGCAGATCTGATTTCATAGGTTTCATCGATAAATTTTTGCTGAAGTGCGGTTAGTCCATCCTGTTGTTCCTTGGACAGATCGTTCCATGCATTGGGGTTATTGATTCCGCATCCCTGTCCATAACCGCTTCCTCCCTGACCGGAACCGCCGCATCCCCTTTGGCCGTGGCCCCAGGAAAATGCACTCGTGGATAAGAACGCTACTGCCAGTATTGCGATAACGCCTATCTTTGTTTTTTTCATCATGTTTTTTTTCATCATATGCTCCTTTACGTTTTTTGGTTAAATGTGCGGATCATTATTGATCGTTCTGGATATCATAATAGCAACCCTTGTGCCAGAGAGAAAATTTTTTTATAAGGGGCTTAAATTAAAAGATAAAATGAATGTATCCGGTTCATGAGGGAATGTATACCCAGGGAAAACTGTATAGCTTTTACCCGGAGGGCCTGGACGGGTGTGTATAAAATACCCGGTTTGCCCAGGTGAGTAATTAAAAACCCGGACTGAACACTATTTATGTGGGGGTGGTTATTTATTTGTTGGGAGAATGAAGGCCATATTTTTTTAATTTTTCGTAGAGAGTGCTTCGGCTAATACCCAAACTTGTGGCAGCTGCGGTTTTATTCCAGTTACAGTCATAAAGAGCCTGACGAATTAAGTTCTCTTCATTGGCGGTGAGAACTTTTGCTTTTTTTGTGGGCTGGGAGTTCATTGTTTGAATTAATTGGTTTGGTAAATCGGACATAAATATCTTGTCAGACTTTGACAAAGTAACAGCATGTTCAATACTATTTTCAAGCTCTCTGATATTACCAGGCCAATCATAATCTAAAAGTAGCCGCATGGCCTCTGGGTTTATCCCAGTAATTATTTTTTTTTGTTCAACTGCAAATTTTTTAAGGAAAAATTTAGCCAATAAAGAAACGTCATTTTTTCTTTCACGTAATGTCGGTAAATCAATTGGGATGACGTTCAATCGGTAGTAAAGATCCTCCCTGAATTTTCCATTTTTAACTTCCTCTATAAGGTTCTTATTTGTTGCGGCCAATATTCGTGTATTGATTTTGATTGATTGATTCCCCCCGATTCGTTCAATTTTCTGGCTTTGTAATACCCTTAACAGCATTGTTTGGGCTGATAATGAAATTTCACCGATTTCATCCAAAAACACTGTACCTCCACTGGCCTGTTCAAATCGTCCTGTTTTGCGCAGGACGGCTCCCGTGAATGCACCTTTTTCATGACCGAATAGTTCGCTCTCAAGCAATGTCGCTGGATAAGCTGAACAGTTAATTACAATAAAAGGTTTCTCAGCACGACAGCTTACATCATGGAGTGCTTTAGCCACCATTTCTTTCCCCGTACCACTTTCACCTTGTATCAGAACGGTCGCATCGGTTGGAGCAACATCCTCAATCAATTTATATACAATTTGTATTTTGGGATCTTTACCCACCATTCCTTTATATCCGGAAACCTTATCGATTTTACTTTTTAGTCCTTTGATTTCTTTATCATACTCAGATGCCCTGTAAACTGCTCCGGAAGCTTGTTTAAGTATCAAATTAATAACATCCATTTCAGTTTTTACGCAGACACAATCATCCGGGCACGAAATGAGAATTGCACCTACAATCTGCTTGTGATGGTGAAACGGGAATATTGCCATCCGTGTAGATTCCTTAAGATGCTCTGGAAGTGGCAACGCTTCGATTTCAGCATTTTTTAAAAAAATGGGAGAGTCAATGTTGTCTATTTTATTGTGTAGCAGATCAAAATTTTCTTTGCCCAGTGAAATGAAATTGTTTTCTATTACAAGGTAAGCCATTTTTTGTTCATTATCAAAAACGATCATCGACAGATCCTTGCATTCAACAATATCTTGAAGCGTTTCAATTAAAAAGGAGCATATTTTCTTCAAGTCCGGCAAGGCGGCAATTTTCTGAGATACGGAAAAGGTTGTCATCATTTGATTGTGAGCTCTATCAAGATCCTTGTTTTTTTGTTCTAATCGTTGGTTGTATTTTTTTAATCTGGTTGTATACTCTGCAATTCTTTCTAACATCGCATTGTAGGCTGCGACCAGTTTGTTGACTTCAGCGAGTCCTTTAACATCAAGCCGTATATCAAGATTTTCTTCATCGATATCTTTTACAGCATTCGTTAATTTAATGAAGGGTTTAAGCAGGTGTGATATCAGCAAGTGGCTAAATACAAGCGTCACAACTAATACCCCAAAGGTAATCATTGTCATCTTAATGCTGAGTTGCTTTACCTTGAGCCTATATGGTTTTTCAGAAATACCCAATCTCAAAATGCCAGCCTTTTCTTCAAAAATTGGCCATCGGATATCAATAAATCTTTCATTTGTTTCGGAAACTAGTTTGGCCACATTGTTATTGTGAGAATCTACATTAATGAGCTTTACAGGTACACCGTCAGAAAAAGTGTGTACCAACACCTTTTGATTGTTGATTATGAAAAGATATGAGACGGATGACTCGGTCAGCATTTGATCATCTAAGATTTTTTGTACGGCCACAAGGTCATTAATTAAAATTTTATCTGTCACGTCCAAGG
>CAXHYW010000096.1:0-9211 GCA_964021475.1 uncultured Desulfobacteraceae bacterium
TGCTACAAAATATCTCGGCGATGCATATGCCGAAACCGTAAAGGGAAATAAAAAATACAAAGAACAGGGCAAACAAGACTTACAGGTTAAGCTATTGTATTCCGGCAGAGCAGATGCCATTGTTTCTGACATCAACATCTTTAAATATTATCGGAATCAGCTAAAAGATTTTGATACCTCGGCTAAAATTGTTCTCCATGAAATTTTTAAGGGCGTGGGGTATAAGGTGTTGTTTAATGATGCCGCAATCAGGGATGAGTTCAATGCCGGGCTCAGTGAATTGAAAAAATCGGGGCGATACGATGAAATAATTAAAAGTTATGTTAACTAAATTGTTCTATAGTTCCATTGGCCCAAGTAATAATCAAAAATGATTCTCATGGTTTTCTTAAAATTGTCGGAATATTTTCTTCCTGTTTCATAGACTTTTTGAGTAATATGAGATTTTATTTTCTGGCCCGTTAGTGTTGTTGTATTTTAAAGGAGCTCTTTTACATAATCGTGACCCCTCAAAATTACGCCCTTTAACGATCTCGTAATATGGGGGAACACCCTATGTTCCAACAATTAGCCCCACAGGGCAATGATCCGATCCAAAAATCTCATTATCGATAAAGGCCTCTTTGACGAGACCTTTATCGATGAGATCCTGTGTGACAAAAAAATAATCGATCCGCCATCCGGCATTGTTCTTCCGGGCACTGAACCGATAGGACCACCAGGAATATTTTATGGTTTCCGGGTGAAAATGTCGGAAGGTGTCCACATAGCCCATTTCCACCATTTTATCCAGCACATCACGTTCAATCCTCAAAAACCCGGATCGCTTTGAATTGGGTTTGGGATTCTTCAGATCAATATCATTGTGGGCGGTGTTGAAATCTCCTGTGATTATAAGAGATTTGCCGTTATCCCGAAGCCCCTGGGCATAGTCCAGGAACCAGTCATAAAAGGACAGTTTATAGGCAAGCCGCTCATCACTCATCTGGCCGTTGGGAAAATAAATATTAAACAAGGTAAAGGCGTCAAAATCCATCTGGATCACCCTGCCTTCCCCGTCAAATTCCGGCATGCCAAAATCGGTTATCACCTTTACGGGCACCTCTTTTGAATAGGCCGTCACCCCGCTGTACCCTTTTTTAATGGTTGAATGATTCCAGAAGGAGTCAAAGCCTTCCATGATCATTTCATCGGTGCGCTGGTCCGCCTGAAGCTTGGTTTCCTGGAGCATTAAAATATCAGGATCCATGGCTTGAACGGCCTTAAAAAAATCCTTTTTCAGAACCGCCCGCAACCCGTTCACATTCCAGGAGATCAACTTTATCTGTTTTTTGGATTCTGTCATGGAAAAACCTTCCTCATTTTCGCTCAGGGCCGCTGCGGCCTTATAATTTTTAGGGATCGAGATTATTTTTGAAGCATGATCCTGGCATCGGCAATGACACAACTCTCCCTGGTACAGATCACCGGGTTCAGGTCAATGGACTGGAACTTATCCTCCAGGTCCATGATCAGGGTTGAAAAATCAACCACCAGCCGGGTGAGCCGCTCCATGTTCACCCCGGGTTTTTTACGATACCCTTTAAACAGTTTTTTCGCCGTAAGGGAATCCACCATGGAAGCCACATCTCCCGGTGTTACAGGGGCCATACGGATGGCCGTATCCTTATAAATTTCCACCGAAGTGCCGCCAAGCCCCAGGACGACCACCGGACCGAACTGAAAATCATTTTTGGCACCGATGATGATCTCAAGGCCTTGAACCATTTCCTCCACCAGGATCTGTTCACATCCATCAAGATTTTTAAGCCGGTTCATTTCCTGTTCAAGGATTTTTTCATCATAGATACCCGTGACCACGGCATCAAATTCGGTTTTATGAAGAATCTTTTCGGAAACGACCTTGATCACCACGGGCCCCGGGGATTTTTCCAAAAACGCCTGGGCCACCTCAACAGAATCGGTCAGGACAAAATTTGGGATATCAAACCCCTGCCCTGCCATGATCTGTTTGGCCTGGGGTTCCATTACCCAGCCCCGTCCCTGTGAGGTTTCAATAATCTGCTTGTCTATTTTACTCAACATGGTCTGCACCTCTTTAAAGCCTTTGCCATGAGCACGGCGCCTTCCACGGAAGAAGCCACGGGAATGTTGTTCAGTTCAAATCCTTCGATGATGATCTTGTACTTGTCTTCATTGGGAACATAGGCAATCATGGGTTTTCCCTCGTTCCGGGCCACCTGGGAAAGTTTGGCCCCGATATCAGCGGAAATACCCGGGGAATAGGGCAACAGCAGGGTCAGGATACACTCAATATTTTCATCCCGGGCCAGGTGACGCACCGAGGCCTCGATATCACTGTCCCCACAGGAGCCGGTCAAATCAAGGGGATTTGTCAGGGAGGCGATGTCCCTAATCTCCGGGGTAAGTTGTTCACGGATGTTTCCCACGGTTTGGGCACTTATTCCGGGAAGGTTAATTCCATGGGAATAGCAGGCATCGGCGGCCAAAACCCCATGGCCACCGCTCAGGGAAACAATCCCCACATTCCCATTAATTCCCTTGGGATAGCAGCTCAGGGCCTCACAAAAAGAGGTCAGCTCATATTCATTGCCTGCCTCGGCCACACAATATTGTTTCATAATTTCTGAAAAGACCCGGTAATCGCCTGCCAGGGAAGCGGTATGGCTGGACACCGCCGCCATTCCCTTGGGACTTTTACCAGCCTTTAATACCACAATGGGCTTGGAACACCGCTGGGCCCGACGGATAAATTCCCGACCCTCCCGGCGATCAAATCCTTCGATGTAGAAGACAATCACCCGGGTTTCAAGGTCATTTTCAAACCAGTCAATCATATCGATCTCCCGGATTACAGCCTTGTTGCCGATACTCACCCCAAGGGAAATGCCAATGCCCTGGCCGGCGAATTTTACCATCTGATCCACCAGGACTCCCCCGCTCTGGGAAACAAACCCGATGTTTCCTTTTTTAGGCCGAACGATCCGTTCTCCTGGCAGAAAAAAGGTATCCACCCTGTCCGGGGCATAGATTCCCAGACAATTGGGCCCCACAAACGGGAAATTTGCTTTTTTTGCAATGTCGATTACCTGTTGTTGCAGGGCATGATTGCCGGACTCTGAAAAGCCGCCGGAAATAATCACGGCACCTTTGACCCCTTTTTGAATGCATTGTTCCACCACGCCGGGAACAAATTGAGCCCGGACCGCAATGACCGCCATGTCCACATCGCCCTCAATATCAGCAAGTGTCTGATACAAAGGTTCCCGGTTAAGCTGTCCCCCTTTGGGGTTCACGGCATAGGTTTTAACAGGATACCTTAAATGATTTTTCGTATAAATCACATTGGCCGGATGGCTGTCATGGGTGGTGGAAACACCGATCACCGCCATGGAGGACGGTCGGAAAAGATGTTTAAGATCCATTGTTTTCCCTTTTGTATACACACTTTTTTTCTCCCACAACCTTAACAAAAGGAGGCTTACGCCAACCCCTTATTAAAGCCTATAGGATTAAAGCGCACAGGGAAATTGACAGGCGCGTCAATTCCCCTGCATTATTTTGGATATCCGATACGAAAATTGAAAGAAAATTTAAATATCAGAATCCATTGCCAAAAACTAGTTATCCTGGTCAGCCAGATAATCATCATACATGGTTTCAAGACCCAGTTTATGCTTGGCTTCTTCCTGGACGAGGATGAGGAAAACCTTTTTGGCATCTGCATTATCAGTTTGTCCGGCAAGATCGGTATAAAGCTTAACAGCGACCTCTTCGCGCTTCATGGCAAGCTTTAAAATCTCAGGCATGGGCATGCCTTCTTCATACTCTTTTTCCACCATGTAATCGGAAATTTTAAGATCCGTAATTTTCTTGAATTCATAGGCATCAATTTTTTCTTTGTTGCCGGAAATATCAGACAGAAGGCTTACATGTTTTTCTTCTTCCTTTGCAAATCTTTCAAAGGTTTCCTTGAGAGAAGCGCGGGTTGCCTGCTTTGCAAGAGACACATAAAATTCAACCGCCTCTTTTTCTCTGTCTGTTGCAAAGGCGAGTATTTCATCAACTGATCCGAAATTCATATCTGTTTTCCTCCTGATAGGGTTAATTAATCATTATCACTATGGATATATACATTAAAGTAGCAAATTGTATACCAAATTTTTTAAAATTTAAAGCCTAGTGGCCCAGATTTTTATAGTTTATTAAAAATATTGGCCAGGGCTTTTTCAATCTCTCCATATTCAAACTCAAATCCCAGTTCAATAAGTCTTTGGGGAAGGGCCTTTTGACTCTGGAGCAGGGAAGATCCCAGATCCCCCATCATAAGTTTGACCATAAAGGCGGGCGCCGGCAGGATGGCAGGCCGCTTCAAAGCCTTTCCCAATGCGGTTGCAAACTGCTTTTGCCGCACCAATGTTGGCCCTGTAAAATTAAAAACACCCTCAAAATCAGCCCCCCCCATGAGAAATTGAACCGCCCGGTAAAGATCATGAATATGAATCCAGGAAAACCATTGGGCTCCCGAACCCAGGGGCCCTCCTGCAAACCATTTAAAGGCCGGGGTCATTATGGAAAGCGCCCCGCCAGCCCCCAGCACCACACCAAACCGCATGATACATACCCGGACCTCTTTGTTCCTGGCTTCTAGGGCCTGGTCTTCCCAATCCCTGCACACATTTGCCAGAAAATCAGACCCCGAAGGATCTGTCTCGGACAAGAGTGTCTCACCCTGATCGCCATAATACCCCACGGCAGACGCACTCAACAGCGTGGCAGGTTTTTTCCCTGTTTCCATGGCATCCACCAGATACTTTGTGGTCAAAATTCTGGAGTCATGGATGGCCTGTTTGTATTTTTTCGTCCAGGGTTTAAAAATATTTCTACCGGCCAGGTTAATCACCAGGTCGGCTGTTGATACATCCTCCTGCCAGGCACCTTCTTTTGTGGTGTCGGCACTGATCCACTTAAAATTTTCAGCTCCCGGGACCGAATCCTTACCCCCTAATGGTTCAAAGGGATGGTGCAACGAAGTGCCGATACCGGTTACCTGAAGTTTTTCCGACAGGAACCGGCTGGCAAGGTATTTTCCAACAAAACCTGATCCACCGGTAATCAATATCTTTTTCATCCAATCCCCCTAAAACGATTGGGTATCTATTTTACCAAGGCCCCCAAGGCCCCCAAAGTCCCTAAGAATAGGACACAATGGGTGTTCTAGGATTCGTCTCCTGAATCATCTTTTGATTCATAGGCAAAAATTTCATCCCATACAACTTCGTCACACGCCTGTGCTTCCTTGGCCAGGGAATCATATAAAACCTGTTCCTCTTCTGAATCCCAGGACATTCCATCATACTCTGTCACAAATTCAATGGAATCCATCCGAAGACCTTCCTGATCAATGGTAGCCTCAATTTTTGGGATCGCCTCCCTCACATCCCGGGCCGTTAAAAACAGATAAACAAACCCGCCCACACAATCTTCATACTCAGAAGGATCGATGATATCAAACTCAACGCTTGTCCAATAAACTTTCATGATTTACTCCATTTCCAATGTGTTTTCATTAGTTTCCGGCCGATATTTAAGCTGCAGCCCTTTTAAAAAGTTGCGCAGAACCTGATCTTTACAGGCCCGATAATGTCTGTTCTCGGGCTTCCTGAAAAATGCACTCAGTTCATGCTTGCTGATACTCACATCGGTAAGTCCCATGATCTCAATAATATCCTCAGCTTTAAAATCCAATGCAATTCTTAATTTTCTGAAAATGATATTATTTGTCAGGTGGTGTTCCGGATCCGGCTGGGGTCCTTCTTTTTTACCCCGTTTATCATTGATCAACCCGTTTAAAAAAATAGCCAACTGGATATCCTGACATTCCTGAAATGCCGGATCATCCTCTTTTTTGAGCCAATCGCTTATTTCACTGCGTGTTACCGAAAGATCTGCCAGGCCAAACACCGCCATCATTTTCGAATCGCTGAGATCAAAAACATAGCGAATACGCCGCAGAATATCATTATTGGTCATCTTAACATTTCCTTATTGTTGAATAAAAATCCATTTCCCTTAAAAACAACATGCTTTTTTTCCATATATTTACCAGAAGTGTAAGCACAAATCACCTGTTGCCAAAACAAAAGCCCCCCCCTATTATTGGCGGAGACGGCAACTTCCCAGTTGCCTAAATATTGGGCAAATACATGTTCAGCCAATTTTCGGCCCCACCCGCGTCTTGCATGGTCTTTTCCAATATAAAATTCTGCAATGGCAACCCCGTCTTTATTGAACCGCAGGTGCTTATTGACCTGGGCAAAACCAATGATCTCACCTAATTTAGTTAAACCATATATTTGCTGATCGGCTGACAGAAAATCGCGTTTTAAATTTTTCAGTGCCGCCCCACACCAGGCATTAAAATCATAAATTTCATAAAACTTGCCCACATACCCCAAATACTGTGTAAAAATCGGCACAATCTCTTCAATTGTTTGAATTCTTGCGATCATCTGCCCCTAAGCTTTTCCCCTTCCGGGTCTACCTTTTTTGGGTGATTGCGGTGAACGAGCCCCTGGCCGGGACGGTTTTTTCCCACTTTTCTCGTCTTTCCAGGAATCCCTGGATTTAATTTTCCCACCGGGCTTTCTGGTGTCCGTCTTTCTGGAATCCGACTTTCTGGAATCCGACTTTCTGGGATCTGACTTCCTGGGATCTGACTTCCTGGGGTCTGACTTCCTGGGATCTGACTTCCTGGGGTCTGACTTCCTGGGGTCTGACTTCCTACCACCGGGCTTTCTGGTATCTGGTTTTTTCCCATAAGTCTTTTTGGCTTCCGGGGCTTTCCCACGCTCTTTTGAAAGTTTGCGTTGATGGACAATTTCCAGAATTTCCTTGTCTGCCTTTTGCTCACTGGAAGGATTGTTGGGACGTAACAGGACAAAATCCGGCACCGCCCCCCCAATGGTAAAACCGCTGACTTCTTCCTGGGGAATCTTTTCCTTGAGCAATCCTTCAATGGCCTTTAAATACCCTCTTTCTTCGGGACTGACCAGGGAAAGGGCAATACCGCTGACACCGGCACGCCCCGTCCGTCCGATGCGGTGGATATAATCTTCCGGAATCTGGGGTATGTCATAATTCACCACATGGGGCAGATTGGTGATGTCAAGCCCTCTTGCAGCCACATCCGTTGCCACCAGGACATGGATCTGGCCATTTTTAAATTCTTTTAGAGTACGGGTACGAAAGGACTGGCTCTTGTTGCCATGGAGCGCTTCGGCAACGATCCCTTTTTCAACCAATCTTTCTGTCAGCTTGTTTGCCCCGAATTTTGTGCGTACAAAAACCAAAACCTGACGCCAGCGACCCTGGAGGATCAAATGGATGAGCAGATCGCGTTTATGGGACTTGTTCACCAGGTGAATCTTCTGGACAATGGATTCGGCGGCTGTATTACTGGGTGTCACCTCGATGTATTCAGGTTCTGTCAACATCTTTTTGGCAAGATCCCTGATCTGCTGGGTATAGGTGGCAGAGAACAACATGGTTTTGCGATCTTCCGGCACCATCTCCAGAACTTCGGAAATTTCCTTGCTGAACCCCAGGTCCAGCATTCTGTCTGCCTCATCAAACACCAGAAACTCTATCTGGGAAAGATTCACGTCCCGGTGACCGGCAAGATCCAGAAGACGCCCCGGCGTGGCCACAAGGATATCAATTCCCCGCTTCAGCCGATCTACCTGGGGATCAATATTTACCCCGCCGTATACCACGGAGCAGCGAATGGACACCCGCCTTCCATAGGCCTTGATGCTATCGCCCACCTGAAGGGCAAGTTCCCGGGTGGGGGCCAGGACAAGGGCCCTGGGGTGACGCCGATTAGGATTCCCCTGGCTCAACAATTCAACCAGAGGAAGTGCGAAGGCATCTGTTTTTCCCGTTCCTGTCTGGGCACGGGCAAGGATATCCCTTCCTGCAAGAATTGCCGGAATAACCCGGGCCTGAATGGGGGTCGGTATGGTGTACCCTTTGGACTTTATAGCGTTCAGCAGTTCGACCCGAAGGCCAATTTCATCAAATGACATGTATTTTTTCTCATAAGTATATGGTTTAAACCGTAACCAAGCTTATACCACACTCCCTCCGGAATGTCCCATCATTTCAAGTATCCACAGCAATTGTATCATCAGTATATGCGACACCTGAGCCAGGATCAGATGCAAAAAATACGGGCATGAATATTTATTGGCTTTTTCCTGTCAGCGTAGACAATTTTGTCCAGATTTCCTTTAACGGCAAACCGATACTGGAACGGACCGTGAACAACAATACCCCAGGTGTTATTTTTGTTTAAAAGATCCCCGCATGATGTACCTTTCTGGTTTAAAATCACGAAACTAATTGCACTCACTATGGCCGAAATGAGATAACTCGATATGGGTTATCGTAATATAGGGCATCATAAAAACCCCGTTACTTTGATATGTCACAAAACAAGCCTTGATCCACGAATCATTCTTTTTAACCACAATAGATGCATATTCTTGTCCATTAATTTTCGCTCTTGCGTAGCTGGGTGCTAGAGAAACCATACCTTTCACATACTTTATTGGTTTTTCATAAGACACTTTGCCGTCTGTACCGATTCCATCTCCTGTATAGCAGCCGAATTTTTCAAATTTATAACTAACATCGCCTGTATAGGAATCATAATATTTTTCAAAGGTGGCTATGGCCCATGGCGTATTATTATGTGCCAAACGCATATCACTTCGAGTACCGTTTATTTCCGCTTTAAGATATGTTGCAGAAGACGTAGGATAAACATTGCCACAGACTATAGATACAGGCTTGCTCGGATCAATACCGAACGGTGACCCACCACTTCCTGCTTCAGCAATTACCCTTTCTTGTGCAACTCTGCCAAGTAAGAAGATTGTAATAAAAAACCCAACCAAAACCATGATAATCGATAGCTTTTTCACTTTATCCTCCTGTCGGTTTTGCTTCGAAAACTTCAATCGCAATTTAGTATACGCTCGAAATACGCAATTACTATGCCAGGATAATCACAGATACAAACAAAGCAAAAAACACTGGGATTACAACATATTGCAAAAGCGCATTGTCACTTAAATTGGCGATAGTGTCAACTTTTTTGGGGTTTTTATATGCTAAACCGAGAATA
>CAXHYW010000097.1:0-9188 GCA_964021475.1 uncultured Desulfobacteraceae bacterium
GATTCTGGAGATTGCCAAAATGGAGATTCAAGTTTGTCCGGGTGCCTTGGTGAGCGTTAAAGGACAGGTATCTCCCATGGATCAAACCTTTGACCTCCATTTGGATTCTAAAAATTTTGATCTGACTTGTTTGAATCTGGTTGAAAAAGCCGGGGTGGAAAAGGGGCGAGTGGTTTTGAACTTAGCCGGACGGGGCAGTTTTCAGGAGCCTAGGGTAAAAGGGGAAATTGGTATTCTGGACCTTGTGATTTTAAAGGAAAAACAAGGGGTCATGGATTTTCTGGTTGAAGTGAACAATCGGAAGCTAACGGTAAAGGGGGACCTGGGACCGGCCTTGGAAGGAACCTATGATCTGGACACCCGGGCGTTTTCAGTAGGCCTTGATATGGCGGGGCTTTCCCTTGCTCCTTACTTCAAACTTGCGGGTCAGCCACAACTTTCAGGAGCGATTACCGGCAAGGTCCGGGCAGAAGGTCAGGCCGATGCCCTTGACCGGATGCGGGCATCGGCTGATTTTTCAAAAATAGACATCACCTATGGGGATAAAGCTTTTCTTAAGATCAATGACGCAGGGGTAACCTTTGAAAACGGGATGCTATATCTTCCTTCCACCCGGATAGGGCTATTGGAAAAAGGCAGTTTCACGGTCAAAGGTCAGGGGGGGCTTGACAGGGGACTTGACTTTAAAGGTCAGGGAGAAATTCCTTTGGAAATTATCAATTCCCTGGTCGAGGGAATTGAATCTGCCACGGGCCTGATCCGGGTGAGCGCTTCCCTTGGGGGTACCATTGCGGCGCCAGCAGTACAGGGGGAGGTTTTGTTTGATGGATTGGGCATTTCCATGGGCCAGATCGAGCAGGATTTTACGGAAGTTGCAGGGCGTATCAAGCTGGTGCCTGATAAAATTGAAATTTTGGGGGTGAAGGGCAATCTGGGCCAGGGGCGGTTTGATCTTGGGGGTAGCCTGGGGTTGAACGCCAGGGCGGTTAACACCATGGATCTGGAACTCAACGCCCACCAGCTGAATCTTTCCATCCCGGATTTGATGGACATAAGTCTTAACTGCGGGTTGAAATTATCCGGAACCGATGGGGCATCGCAACTGAAAGGAGAGGTCGTTTTGCTAGAGGGCCGATACTATAAAGACATTGAACTGGATCTTATTTCAACGGCCACCCAGCGGACACGGAAAGTTTCACCCCTCACTGATAAAAAGCCGCCTGATTTTTTGAAAAATATCGGGCTGAATGTTAATATCAGCCGCCGGGAGCCAATGCTGGTGGACAATAACCTGGTCTATCTGGAAATCAGCCCTGATTTGACAATTAAGGGGACGGGGGCCACGCCTTTGCTGGCAGGACGTGCCCAGGTAGATTCCGGTCATATTAATTTTCAGCGGGCACAGTTTGAGGTAAAAAAGGGGGTGATTGACTTTTTAAATCCCTATGCCATCGAACCGACCCTTGATATTGAAGGGGAAACACAAATTCGGGACTGGGCCATCACCTTGGCAGTTTCAGGTGTGCCGGATAATCTTGAGTTCCATCTTTCTTCAAGTCCTAGTGAACCGGATGCCGATATCCTTTCATTGATCGCCTTTGGCAAGACCACCCGGGAGCTTCGGCAGGCAGACAGCGGGGGGCAGTCTTTCGCCCAGGGCATCCTGGCGGGGATGGTGGCCGATTCCCTCCAGAAAAGCTTGAAGGATTCCACTGGATTGGATCATCTGGAGATCAATACAAATGACCTAGGAACCGGTTCCAGTCGGGTAAATGTAACCGTTGGCACGGATCTGTCCCGGCAGATGACGGTTAAATACGGTGTGGACGTCAGAAACGGAGAGACGGTTTACCGGGTGACCACCGACTATAAATTGCTTGAAAAATTATTGATGAGCGGATACCAGGATACGGGTGGAAATTTTGGTGGTGAACTCAAATATAGATTGGAATTCAGATGAATCGGTTAACTATTATAGGCGTTTGGCTTGTTATCTTTGTTTTTTGTCTGGTTGGGTCCGGGGTTGGCAAAACCCGTGGTGAAAACCATGGGCAGACGATTTGTCAAATTGAGATTCAGATTCTCGGGGTAACAGGGGAAACCGGTCTCTTTGAGACCATCGCAAAAAATTTGATCCAGTTATCCATTAAGGATGTGTATGCAATCGATCGAATGGAGCAGGCCATTGACCGACTATCGGATTCAAACCTGTTTAAATCTATCCATGTGCCGGACCCGGTAAAAACCTCCCAGGGCATTCAGCTTCGGTTTGAGCTGGTTCCCTACGGGCGGATTAAGGATATTAAAATTTACAAGGCCTTTCCCGTATTTAATACAGAGGTGTTAAATGCCATGACCTTTTTTACCGGAGAAGCCTTTCAGGAAGAGCGCCTTGGAGAACAGCAGGAAAGGGTGATCAACCTGTTCAAAAAACAGGGATTTATTGATCCCAAAGTTGTCCTGTCCGCCCAAAAAGATGAGGCCGATGGAAACTATGTGCTGTCGGTCCACATTGACAAGACTCAGTTTCTCCAGGTGAATCAGGTGCAGATCAAGGGGAATGATAGGTTCTCTTCATCCCGTCTGAAATTAAGAACCAAAACCTGGAAATCCTCTATTCTGTTTGGCAGCGCCAGCCGATTTATCCAGAAGGATCTGGACGAGGATGTTAAAAATTTTGTTGCTTTTTATCGGAACAAAGGGTTTGCCGATGTCATAGTTAGCGCAGAAGTTATTCTGGCACAAAAACAGGTGAATGTGCTGTTTCATGTTCAAGAAGGCCCCCAATATAAGATTGTCTTTGAAGGAAATGAACGGTTTTATGATTATACCCTGAACAAAGAGATGACCCTGTTTAAGGACGGCAATAAGAATGATTTCGCCCTGAGAAAAAGTGTCCGCAACCTGAAGAAAAAATATGCGATGCAGGGATATCCCGATACAAGTATTGACCGAGAGGTAAAAGAGACAGTTCCCCTAAAGCCCTTTATGAAACAGGTCACCCTTGCCATCCATGAAGGAGATGAGTACCGTGTCGCAAGCATCCAAATCTCGGGAAATCAGGCCATCACTGAACAGGAAATTTCTAAGAGTCTGCTGACCCGGGAGCCAAGCTTGGGGAACCGAGGGGTATATGTCCCCAAAGTCTTGACCCAGGACATGAATGCCATTCGATCCCTCTACCTGAAGCAGGGGTACACCCAGACCCGGGTTAAAAAGCATATTCAGGTTTTGGCGGCACCGGATACAGACAAAGACGCTTTCAAACAGGTGGCGATTGCCCTTGTCATTGATGAAGGCGTCCAAACAAGGGTTGACCAAGTTCAATTTGATGGGTTATCCGTTTTTTCAATTGAAATTGCCATGGGTTTGATTTTCCTTGCCCCGGGGCAGGTCTATCGGGAGTATATGATCCAGGAGGATCAAACCCGTCTGAAACAAAAAATTTCAGAAATGGGGTATCCCAATATCCAGGTGAACACCACCACAAACTTAAGTCCGGACAAATCCCTGGTGAATCTGACCCATACCATTGACCAGGGCCCCCATGTCAGGGTCGGTCAGATTTACTACACGGGCAATTTCAGGACAAAAGAATCCATCCTTGAAAATGAGATGGAACTTGAGCCTGGGGATTCTCTATCCCTGGCAAAACTGCTGGAGAGTCGGCGGAATATGATGAATGTCAATGCGATTGACTCCGCTCGCTTTAGAACAATCGGTCTGAAAACCAAAGCACCAGAGGTGGATATCATTGTTGAGGTGGAGGAGAAAAAACCTTATTTTTTTGAAATAGGTACCGGGTATGATACGGAACGGCATTTTTACTTTAATTCAACGGTGGGGGATCACAATTTTCTGGGTCAAAATCTGGATCTTCAATTGACAGGAGAGATCAGCCAGATCGGGTATAAGGCAAATATGACCTTGTTGGAACCTAGGTTTTTGTATAGCCGGATCCGTTCCAGCACCCGGCTTTTTGGCGAAAAACAGGAAGAATTTAATAAAGATTATGGTACAGAATCCCAGGGGGTCTCCCAGGATTTTTCCCGGCAGTTTCTGTCTAAGGAGCTGACCTTAAACTTTGGCTTGAAGTATGAATTTAGAAATCAATATCTCACACAGGATCGTGAATTAACCCCGGATGAGGTGGATGACTTTGAGCCGCGGCATATTGTGATGGCAAGTCCCGGGCTTGTTTACCAGACCACGGATTCCTATGTCCGGCCCAGGAAAGGCAATCTTTCCCTTTTCAATGTGGACGTATCCCAGGGAGTTGATAACGATGTGGATGATTATATTAAATTTAGGCTGGATATCCGGTACTATTATACCCTGTTTGAGCCTCTGGTAATCGCCATGAGGGGGTATTACGGATTTATCCAGCCTTATGGGAATAACAGCCGTGTGGCGGATGACCAATTGTTTTTCCTCGGAGGGACCGCAAGTGTCCGGGGCTTTGGCGAAAATCTTCTGGCCTATGATTCGTCCGGTAAGGCTGTTGGGGGGCGAGAAGCCATCCTGGGCAGCATTGAAGCACGGTATGACCTGGGACTTAACTTTGAAGCCACCGCCTTCTACGATACCGGATCTATAGGGAAAACCCAGGGGAAAACGGACTCTAATGGATTTCGTGATTCCGTTGGTCTCGGGCTCAGATATATGACCCCCATAGGTCCCATTGGTTTTTTGTATGGATGGAAACTAGATCCTCAGCCAAATGAAAGTAGCGGCAGCTTTCATTTTTCCATGGGGTATACCTTTTGATCAAGCGGTTTTTATTTAATTTTGCTTAATTTTATTTATGTTTATCCCATGAATTTAAAATTTTATTTGGCAATAAATTAAGTGTTAATTATTTTTCTCAATATAATTAGTTGACAATAAAGAATATCCAGGATAATTTTCTTCATGATTTAATTTATCTATACAATGGCGTGTAGATAAATTAACGAGACGGACAAAGGTGTCTATTCCGGTATGATTTACGGGAAGATGCCTTTTTGCGTTTTGAAGGAGCCATAAAAGGGATTCTCTTGTGGGATATATCTTGGAGAAGTTGACAACCATATGAAAGGAGAGAAGCACCCATGGAAATGAGATTTTCGAGTTTAAATGATGCCCTTGGAACAAAAAATCGTGGAAATGCCTGTGAATCGAGCCTGTGTACCTTGTGCAGAGCAGATTGCAAGGGCAAATGTGAAACCTGGCTATCCAGCATGGTGGGCCGGAAACTTCTGTATCCCAGAAGTTTCGGTCTTGTTACCGCCGGGGCCAATAATACCACTCATGTCGGAGTTTCTTACAATTCCCTGAGAATCCAGGGGTATGCCTATGGCGCCCAGGGTCTTTCAGGAAACCTGACCTCCAGTGCAGACGATTGCATTTTTCCCAATGTCAGCCTTGAGACTGAATTTGGAAAACGCCGAAAGACAAAAATTCGCATGCCATTGATGACCGGCGCCCTGGGGTCTACCTTAATTGCGGAAAAATATTGGGATTCTTTTGCCATTGGCGGGGCCCTCCTCGGTATTCCGGTTGTAATCGGAGAAAATGTGGTGGGGGTGGACAAAAATTCCGAGATCGCCGGCGGTGAAACCAAACAGGGCAAGATCAAGAGCGCACCGGAACTGGATCGCAGAATTGAAACCTATTTAAGATATTTTGATGGGTATGGGGCCATTATTGTTCAGCTCAATGTTGAGGATACACGCAACGGGGTGGCGGAATATGTGGTGGATAAATATGGGGACAAGTGTATCATTGAACTTAAATGGGGACAGGGGGCCAAAAATATCGGCGGCGAAATCCAGGTCAGAAGCCTGGAGTATGCCCAGTTCCTGAAAAAGAGGGGATATGTGGTGGATCCGGACCCCTCTCTACCCGAAGTTCAGCAGGGGTTTGAACAGGGCGCCATCAAATCCTTTGCCCGGCACAGCCGCCTAGGAAGCACAAACCTGCCCACCGTCACCCATGTCCAGGAAGATTTCATGAACAGCGTGGAATACCTTCGGGGGATCGGGTTTGAGAGAATCACATTGAAAACCGGTTCTTACGGAATGGAAGAACTGGCCATGGCCATAAAATTTGCCACGGACGCCGAACTGGATTTGCTGACTATTGACGGTTCCGGGGGAGGAACCGGCATGAGTCCCTGGAATATGATGCAAAGCTGGGGGGTTCCCTCCATCAATCTCCATGCCAAGGCCCACGAATATGCCAGTATCCTGTCTGCCAAGGGAAAAAATGTGGTGGATATGTCCTTTGCCGGCGGGTTTGCCCTGGAAGATCATATTTTCAAAGGGCTTGCCCTGGGCGCTCCCTATACCAAACTCATCTGCATGGGCCGGGGCATCATGATTCCCGGATTCCTGGGTGCCAATATTGAAGGGGCCATTTATCCGGAAAGAAGGGCCGCGGTCAACGGCAACTGGAATGAATTGCCCAAGAATGTTCTCCAGGTCGGGAAAACAGCCGATGAAATTTTTGCCGGCTACCACAGTCTGGCGGACAAGATCGGTAAAGATGAAATGAAAAATATCCCCTATGGCGCCATCGGCTTTTACACCCTGGCAGACAAGTTGGGTTGCGGGTTACAGCAGCTCATGGCCGGTGCAAGAAAGTTCTCCTTAAATGAGATCACCCGGCATGAAATTTTTTCCGGCAACCGGGAAACCGCCGTGGAAACCGGTATTCCCCATGTGACGGATGTGAACAACGAGAGTGCGAAAAAAATACTCAATTCTTAAGGAACGTTCTTGTCCAAGGGCATAGGGTCCTGTGTGAAGAGGGACCCTGTGCTTTTGGAAATCTATCTGATCTTTAACCAATGCAGCACGGCGGTTTCACTGCCGGTATTACACCATTTTTCCGGGAGAATGGTTTTCAGATAAATGGTATCCCCGGGATTTAATTCATGGGACTGGTTCTCATAAACTGCGGTGAGGGCCCCTGACACAAGGTAACCCATCTCTTCTCCCTTGTGGGTGAAAAAATGGGAGGAAAGTTTTTTCCCGGGTAAAATTTTGACAAGGAAGCTGTCCACCGGTCCATTTAAATCCGGAGGGGTCAACTGGATGATCTCGATGCTGTCATTATCCAGGTTAGCGCCTTTTATAGGGGTGGCCTCTTCCCGGTGAAAAACCGTTTTTTCACGGGCCTGAACCCCCTTGAAAAAGGACCCCACATCCACGGAAAGCATCTCTGAAATCCGGTATAATACCGGTAAAGAAGGGGAAACCTGATTGCTTTCAATCTGGGAAATATTACTGGGGGTAACCCCTGAAAGATGGGATAGCTCTTTTTGTGACATGCCTTGTTTTTGCCGGAAGGTTTTGATGGCTGATCCCAGGTTGTAGTGTCGATTTTCCTTTCGACCTCCTTCTAAAAGCAGATCTCCTTTGTCACAGGTGTATGAAAATGACAACCCCAGGGCCTTGGGAGATCTTTTCTCCGCCTTGAGAATTTTTATTTTTGACCGGCCCTGGTCCATGGAAAGGTCGATGGCCACCTGGGCCACCTGGTTGATATGGGCTTTGAGTTTGCTTGAATGGGCTTTTTTTTCAATAATCCAATAGGCAATGGTGTCCATTTCATAGAGTTTGGGGCAGGAATGGGAATAAAACTTTAAAATATGTTCTTCCCCTTCCCAGAGATCCTGCATGCCGGTCAGGCTTTCCATGACAAACCGGACATCACCGGTGAGTCGTTTGTGCAGATTGTAAATGGCGTCAAACACCGCTTCCGGATCCCGGGGTTTTGTGACTTTAATCACCTGGTAGGGCCATTGGGCACCATCTTTTTCATAAAACTTGTTGAATACATCGGCCTTGTCACCCTTACCGTTGGTAAAGCAGTCCAGGATGGTCAATTGCTGGTTTTCAGCCAAGTCTCCCAGGGTTTCGATCAGGTTTTTCGGGGACCTGTCAAAGGTGACATACACAATGGACTTTAAATTTTTCTGGGATTCCCGGATGAATTCAATACAAAATTGTGAGGCCAGACTTCCGGCTTCATCATACCAGACCACATTGTCCCCGATATAAAGCCCGCTTAATAACCTGTCCAGCCCTGGCATTCCAGATGATACCTGTTTTCTTTTGATGGTCATGCTCGCTTCCTTGATGGGTGTCTTGCCGGGTTTCTTTCCCTCTCCACAAAAGGGGGAAAAATCTAATCCGGCTCTTGCAACGATATTTATTTTTGGAAGAATTTTATTAGTTCGATACCGGCCTGCTTTATATGTTTTTTTAATAGCTTGATAGCTCCCGGCTTATCATTTTGTTCTACCTTTAATATGATTTCCTCATGCTCCATACTGGATTTGTTTTGGTAATTTAAGTTCTCCCATACAGCTCTTAAATAACGTTCACTGTGAATCCACAACTCTTCTATAGTTGATAGCAATCGAGGTCTTTTACATGGTTGATATAAATTTCGATGAAAAGAATTGTTATTTTCAAACCACACATCAATGCTATTGGAACTAAATTCAGTTTTTAAAATTTTCATCGCATTCGTAAAATCAATGTTATCTTTTGCTTGCATAGAGCGCTTTAATGCAAGGCATTCTAATTCTATTCGCATGTCAATTATGTCTTGTATATCATTCACACTTATAGGGGAAACGGAAGTCCCTTTTCTGGGTAGATATAATGCAAGGCCGTCAGCTTGAAGCGATTGAAGAGCTTCTCTGACAGGAACGTGACTGGCATCGAACTCTTTTGCAATTTGAGCTTGAAGTAAGGGGCTTCCTGGGACCCGTTTCCCGGTAATTATATCTCGCCTGAGCCCTTCAGCAATAATATTGCTCATTCCTGATCTGGTAGACCTCACAAGTTTCCCTCCAATTCTATAAAAATATCTTGACACAATTATATACTATCTATTATCTATAGTGCCGATGGTGCGGCATAATATAGAAGAAGTTATCTATTTTCAAGTAGTTTCTCATTGGAGGATAATATGATTGATCAAACAAAAGTTCAAGAATATAAAAAACTTTTTGAGACCCTAAATATCCCACCTGTATATGAAAAATTCCCCGCCGATTTTACACTGGATATCAATGGTTGGTCGTTCCCTGATGACCAAGAAAAAGTGTTCTTGGAAATTCAGTTTGATCAGGGTGAACTTAATTGTTTCTGTAAAAGGTTTAAACCCCCGCCTTATAGGCGGGTAGCATTTTG
>CAXHYW010000098.1:0-9164 GCA_964021475.1 uncultured Desulfobacteraceae bacterium
TGGTAAAAAACCTTTCCAGCATATTCACGGCCAGAATCAAGGGGATAAAAGGAAAACTGGATAACAAATTGATCGTCCGATTTGTGGCCGATGAAAGAACCAACTCCGTGATCCTGCTGGCCAGTAAGGTGGAAACCCGAAGGGTTGAGGAATTGATTGAACTTCTGGACCAGCAGGTGCCCAAGGGAAAAGAAAGAATACGGGTATTCTATTTAGAACATGCGTCTGCAGAAGATTTGGCCAAGGTGCTCCAGGAAATTCCCACTGAAGAAGCACAAAAGAACACCGGGGGCAGAAAAGCAGCCCCCATCCTGTCCCAAAAAGTTCATATCTCTGCGGATAAGGCGACCAACTCCCTGATCATCATGGCAGAAAAGGAAGATTATCCGGTGTTGGAAGAGGTAATTTCCAAACTGGACATCCCCCGGGCAATGGTCTATATCGAATGCCTGCTCATGGAAGTCAATGTGTCCAGTGGAATTACGGTTGGTACCGAATGGAAAACGGCCCAGAGCTTTGACAGCGGCAATAAAATAGGGTTCGGCGGATTTGGCGCCACCGACGAAGACAATGGATATAAGAACATTAGCGGTGCCCTCAAGGATGGAAGCCTTCCCAAGGGATTTTCCCTCGGGGTACTGGGCAAAAGCTTTAATGTCGGTGGTGTAACCTTCACAGATATTCAGGCCATCGTACAGGCATACCAGACAGACAAGGATGTTAATATTCTGTCAACTCCCCAGATCCTCACCATGGAAAATGAAGAAGCCGTCATCACCGTGGGTAAAAACATACCTTATCAGACACGGTCGGCAGCCGAATCGGGCACCGAAACCTATAGCTCCTATGAGTACAAAGATGTAGGAGTCACCCTTAAAATTACGCCCCAGATCAGCAAGGGAAGGCTGGTAAAGCTGGACATTTTTCAGGAATTGACCGTGCTGGATTCCACGGCCACCACCCCCAAGACGGACAGACCCACCACCTTTAAAAGACAGATTGAGACCACCATCATTGTTGAAGATGGCCACAGCGTCGTCATCGGGGGGCTCATTGACGAAAGCACCACCAGAGGGACCTACCAGACCCCCTGCCTGGGGTCTATTCCTTTGCTTGGCTGGGCATTTAAAACCGTATCCGATGGGGGAGAACGAACCAACATGTATGTTTTTATCACCCCGCGGGTGGTAAAAGGATCCCTTGAGGCCCAGCAATTATACAAGGAAAAAAGAGAACACGCGGATAGCGCCCTGATAAAAGGGGATGTTTCTCTCTTTGATAAAATAAAAGAATTCGAAGATACCATGTCAGGCAAACCCGTTGAAAAACCCAAACCATAACGACTGAACGGTCACACACAAAATGATAGAATATTTTTTAAAGATACTTTCGGAAAAAAAAGAGCTTTCCCGGGAACAAACAAAAAAGATCTCTGCTGCCTGCCGGAAAGACAGAACGCGGATCATCGAATCCATTCTGGCAACCAAGCTTTTTTCCGAAGAGGAAATCCTGGAAACGCTGGGCCATTTGTATGGAATCCCCGTCCTGAAAACCCTTGATATGGAAAATGTCTTAGACCACTGGACCCAAGATATTTCAAGACCATTTTTAAAAAAGGTAGGGGTGGTTCCCCTGGTAAAAGAGGACAAAACAACCCTGATGGCCGTAAATGACCCATCGGATCTGTGTCCTGTGGATGATGTGGCCGCCCGGATCCGGCTGGATGGGTTTACCCTGGTTCTCGCTCCCAGGAATACAATTCTCACTGCCATCAATACCCTGTATGACCGATCCGGGGACAGTACCCGGCAATTGGTTGAAGATATTGAAGACAATGAATACACCATTATTGACGACATTGAGCAAACCGCAGATTTACTGGATGACACAAGTGACGCTCCGGTCATTCGCCTGGTGAACCATATGATATCCAAAGCTGTGAAAGCTGGTGCCAGTGATATCCACATCGAACCGTTTCAGGACACACTTCAGATCCGATACCGAATTGACGGAATCCTATACGAGATGCTGACCCCCCCCAAAGGAGTTCAGGCCTCATTGATATCAAGGATTAAGGTCATGGCCAGTATGAACATTGCAGAAAAGCGGATTCCCCAGGACGGCCGGGCCCAGGTCAGAATCGGAAACCAAGAAATTGACATCCGTATTTCCACCGTTCCCACAGGTTTCGGAGAACGTCTGGTCATGCGATTATTGAATAAGTCCGGCTACTTTCTAAAGTTTACGGAATTCGGTCTTTCAGCCCCGAACCAGGATCGGCTCCATAAAATCATCCGGCAAAACAACGGGATTGTCCTTGTGACCGGCCCCACCGGCAGCGGCAAAACAACCACTCTATATGCCGGATTATCGGAAATAAATTCCCCGGATAAAAATATTATCACCATTGAAGACCCGGTTGAGTACAACCTCACCGGAATTGGTCAGATCCAGGTCAATTCCAAAACAGGGGTCACCTTTGCCGCAGGCTTACGCTCCATTGTCCGGCAGGACCCGGATGTCATCCTTGTGGGAGAAATCAGAGATATTGAAACCGCTGCCATTGCCATCCAGTCTGCCCTGACCGGCCATCTGGTTTTTTCAACCCTTCACACCAATGATTCAGCCGGTGCTGTCACACGATTGGTGGATCTCGGGGTTGAACCCTATCTGATTTCTTCATCGGTCAACACCATTATTGCCCAGCGGCTTGTCAGAATCCTGTGCCCCAACTGCCGTCAGGAATATTCCCTGACCCCTGAAGATGTAAAAAATATTAACGGTACTCAACAAGATTTGGTCGGAAAAATCGTTTATAAGCCCAAAGGCTGTTCCCAGTGTTTCGACACAGGGTATTCCGGGCGCCAGGCAATTTTTGAAATCATGGAACTGGATGATGAGTTAAGAAATCTCATTCTCAAAACATCCGATGCAAACCAAATTAAGGAACTCGCCGTTAAAAAAGGGATGGTAACCCTGCGCCAGGACGGCATGATCAAAGTATTCAAAGGGATTACCTCCATAAGGGAGGTTTTTCGTGTTACCCAGGAATAGGCGTATGGTTCTCACTTTGTCTGTTATTTTTCCCCTCCTGATGGCTGGTTTTTCACCGGCCCAGGATCAATCTCAATCTCAATCTCAAGCCCTCCCCCATAAAAATCATTTCATTGAGTTTTACCAGGATCATATCTCGGTGGCAGATGGCGACCGGTGCACCATGGTTCCTTCTTGTTCTCAATATGCGGCCCAGGCCTTTAAAAAACATGGATGGGTCATGGGATGGATCATGAGCTGTGACCGGATAGTGCGATGCGGCAGAGACGAGGTGGACATTTCTCCCTCCCGCTATATTAACGGCAAATCCCATACCCTTGATCCGGTTGACGCAAATGATTTCTGGTGGTTTAACAAACCCAAAACCAAAATGGACCCTAAATGAAACAATGTATCCTGGCGCTTGCTTTTCTAACCCTGTTTTTTCCCCAAAACCTAGTGGCAGCTGAAACAAAATTGATCATCACAGCTGACATGCAGTTTCGCTATGCCGACAGCCTCTACACGACCCGGGACCATGGGGCAGCCCAGGTGGAGTTTAAGCGCTTTGTCCATTTCTTTCCAACAGATCCCAGAATTCTTGAAGCAAACTTTAAAACCGCCATGGCCCTGTATCACGCAGGTCTTTTCCATGACGCAGCAAAAGCTTTCGACCAGATCATCCGAAGGGAAAAAGAATCGCTCTACACCCTTGAATCCTATTTCATGCAGAGTCAGGCGTTCATGAAAATGGGAAATACGGGATATGCCCAGATTGTATTGCAAAATTTTTTGAAATTAACAGATGATCCAGATACGCGGGACAAAATCTATCATCAGCTGGCCCAGATCCAGGTTCAGGCATCTAAAAATCTGGGGACAGACTCCCTTGACCAGGCCGAAAAATATCTATCCATGATCTCCCCTGTCAATGCCGAAAAACTGGGAACAGATCAGCAGATAAAATCCATTCAAAAAACCAAAAACGCTCCCAAAAAAAACCCGGTTCTGTCGGGACTGTTTGCCATCATACCCGGCGGAGGGTTTTTATATTGCGAACGCTACCACGATGCGTTTGTTACCTTTTGCCTGAATGCCGGGCTCATGTATGCGGCCTATGAATCTTTTGACCGTGGTAATAATGCCTTGGGCGGTGTGATCACCTTTGTTGAAACCGGTTTTTACACCGGTAATATCTATGGATCTGTAACTGCCGCCCACAAATACAACAAGGCGCAACAGATCAAAATTCTCAACCGGGAATTTAATATAGCTGTCAAAGTGGATCCCATAAACAATGCCTACCTGTTCACATTAAATCACCCCTTCTGATCGCCAAGCTTTTGCGGCCCTTTTTTATACCATCAACTGGTTAATCTCGACAATGGGCAGGCAGATGGCCATGATAATCAGTCCCACCACCACGCCCATGACCAGAATAATAATCGGTTCTATCAATGAGGTCGCGGCCGCCAGGGCAGATTCGACATCCCGTTCATAAAGATCAGCTGATTTTTCCAGCATTTTCTCCATTTCCCCGCTTTTTTCCCCTACCTTGATCATCTGGGATGCCAGTGTCGGAAAAAACCGGCTTTTAGAAAGGGTTTCCCCCAATTCTCCTCCCTGCTCTACACTGTCAATGGCCCTTCCAATCAAATCGGAAATCACTTTATTCCCAGCAATACTCCGGGTAATTTTTAAGGAGGCTAGCATGGGAACCCCGTTTTCAAGCAAAGACCCCAGGGTCCTTGAAAACCGTGCCGCTATCAGTTTTTGAATTAAATTACCGGCAATGGGAAGGCTGATCATCATTCCATCGGTGATCAACACCCCTTTTTCGGTTTTCCGTATGTAATATAAAATGCCCATTATCCCCACAGGGGACAACACAACCGCCCACCAGAAAGACTTAAAAAAATCGCTCACACCGATCAGAATCAAGGTTGGCCTGGGCAGGGTCTGGTTCATGTCTGAAAAAATTTCAATAATTCCGGGAACAATATAGGTCAGTAAAATAACCAACACGAGGGAACCGATAACCGACATAATAATCGGATAGGCAAGGGATGCCTGGATCTTTTTTTTGCTTTCTTCCCGTTTTTCTGCAAAGTCTGACAGTCGTTCCAGCACAATTTCAAGGGTTCCAGAAGATTCTCCCGCCGCCACCATATTAATATACACGGGTGAAAACACATGGGGATGCAACTTCAGGGCATCGGCAAAACTGCTTCCTTCCTCAATGGCATCCTTAATCCGTGACAATACCCGCTGAAACGAGGCGGATCGGGTCTGCCCCACCACCGTTGACACCGCCTTGACCAACGGAAATCCGGCTGACAACAGGGTTGAAATCAGCCGGGTAATCATGGCAATCTCCGAAGACTTGATCCTGGAAAACAAGGCCACTCCAAAAATACCGGCCCCGGATTGTTTTTCTTCCCCCTTTGCCCCGGACTCAATTCTGGCCAGGGAAACCGGGAAAAGATTCTGCTGCCGCAATTTAATCTGGGCTGCGGCCTTGCCATCCGCATCCACAATCCCGGACATTTTTTTCCCCTTGGCATTCAGGGCCTTGTATTCAAATACCGCCACCTGTAACAATCCTTTCCCAATATTGATTTTTTCAAATTTTGTTATCAGGGATCTTATCTTAAACACAACCCGGTTGTAAACAAGTCAGTTTTTAAAAAAATCACGATACTAAAATTGTTTCTTGGTTTTTTTAGAAAAAATTGTAATAATGTCAATAAAAATATATTTTGCATCTATATTGAGGGAAAAAAATGGCTGACAATACGACGTCCATGGCTTCGGTTGGTACGGTAGTAAATCTTCAAGGATCTGCCCAGGCAGTATCCAACGGCGAAATCCGGGAGCTTTCACCGGACAGTAATATTTTCCAGGGAGACACCCTGATCACTGCCAAGGCAAGCCAGTTGGAGGTTCAATTCCAGGACAACACCTCCCTGTCTCTTGGGGAGGCAAGTGAGATCAACATCAATTCCTATGTGTATGATTCCGATAGCCCCACCAATTCAGATCTGCTGCTTCAAATGACCAAAGGGGTTTTCCGAACTATTACTGGAGAAATCGCCGAACAGAACCCGGACAATTTCAAACTCAAATCCCCCCTGGCCACCATTGGCATCCGCGGCACCACCGTTGTCAGCGAGGTCACTGCCGCAGGAGAAAGACACGGAGTTGAAGATATCGGGGAAGGTAAAGTTCTGGTGGTCCAGGATCGGATGGGCAATATTCAGTTCATCCGCGATCCCCTTAAAATCATCGATTTTTTCGAAAATCAACCCATCCTCCCGGCCCGCCCCCTCACCACCAAAGAACTTGATTTCTTTCAGACCAACGCCCCTATTCAGGGAAATGGCATTCAGAATACCGGTGAACAAGATGACATAAGTGGAGAAGAGACCGGAAGTCCAGAAGGGGAAACCGGCGGCGGGGACGGTGGTGAAACCGGACAGCCAGAAGAGGTCCCGGACGCACAAGGTGACACCCCGGCCCCACAAGAAGACGCACCAGACCCACAAGAAGACGCACCGGACCCACAACCCAATAATACCCCGGCAGTGGTTCAAACGACCTATACCACCCTGGGCATTCTGGATTATTCCAATATTGATGCACCGGTATTCTATACTGCAGCAGACCAGGACGGAAACGCCGATCGGCAAAACAGCAATCCAGACGAAGCAATCCAAACCCTTTTTAGTGCAGAAACCACTACCGAGCCTGAGCCTGAGCCTGAGCCGGAGCCTGAGCCGGAGCCTGAACCTGAACCTGAACCTGAACCTGAACCTGAACCTGATCCTGATCCTGATCCTGATCCTGATCCTGATCCTGAACCGGAACCTGAACCGGAACCTGAGCCTGAGCCGGAACCGGAACCTGAGCCTGAGCCGGAACCGGAACCTGAGCCAGATGAGCCTGGCGGCGGCGGTGGTGGTGGCGGGGGTACCACCGATCAAATTATAACCGGAACAACCGCTTCGGAAACACTTACCGGTGGGGCAGGCAATGACACCATATCTGGGGCAGAAGGCGATGATCACCTCGACGGCGGAGCTGGCAACGATCACCTCGACGGCGAATGTGGAAACGACAAACTCATCGGTGGGCAGGGCAATGACCTGCTGGACGGCGGTGACTATGAGGATGCAACGGAAAACTATGATATTGCCGACTATTCCAATGACCCGGGTCTCATTTCCGGCAAGATTTCATATTACTATCAAAGCGGAAGCGGCTCTTTTGCCGGGTCCGAGATTATCGATGGTTGGGAAAATACCGATACCCTGGTAGATCTTTCATCGATCTATGGATCTGCCTACAACGATACCCTAACCGTCGAATTAACCGGTGACCTGGCAAGTTTTGACGGCCGGTTCTACCTATCGGGCGGCGATGGTGATGATACGCTGACCGGAACCTCAGGTGAGAAGGTCCGGGCCATGTATCTGGATTCGCCGGGTGCTGTGACCATTACCTTTGATTCACTGGGAACGGGCTCTGCCAGCGATGGATGGGGAGATACCGACACCCTTAGTTATATCCAGGCCGTCTCTGGTTCTAATAATGCCGCTGGAGATTCTCTCACCGGCTCAGCCCATAATGAGGGCTTTTTCGGAACCCTGGGGTCTGACACCATCGATGGTGGTGGGGGATGGGACTGGGTCGGCTACGGGTGGGACTTCGGATCCAACGGAATGAACATCAACCTAACGGACGGCGAAGCAGTGGATACAGCGGAGTCATTTACAGATACCCTGACCGGCATCGAAGAGGCCTGGGGTACAAAGAATAACGATACCCTCACCGGCCTCGAAGGATCGGATTCACTGTTCGGTGAAGACGGCGACGACGTTTTTATGGCCACCTTTGGCGATGATAAGATTGATGGGGGGGATTCGGACAAGGACAGTATCGATTATAGCGGATTGGAGGGCAAGGCTGATCCTAACACACCGTATCATACCTTTTCCAAGGTAAACGTGGATCTTTCCATGACAGGCGCCAATGCCATAGGCCTGAAATCAGATGGTACCACCATAATCTTCTCCGATACCCTGACCAATGTGGAAGATGTCTATGGATCTGCCCAGGACGATTCCATTAGAGGAAACAATTCCGATAACTGGCTGGACGGTAAAGCCGGGAATGATGCCATCGACGGCGTGGCCGGGTCCAATACTCTTGTGGGTGATGCCGGAGAGGATGCCATCACCGGCGGCACCGGCTCGGACATCATTATAGGGGGAGCCGATGCGGATACCCTTGATGGCGGAAATGGTGATGATACGTTTGTCTACCAGGCAACCGCTGATTTGTTTAGCGGAAATGTTATTGTCGATTCCATCACCGGTGGTTCAGGTACGAATACGATTCTCATTGATAATACGGGGGCGCAATTTGATATTCAGGCGCTGGATTCATGGACCGGGATCTCCTCAATCGAAAGTATCACGGTAAAAGCCACGAATCAGATTATTTCTATCGTTGCCCATGATAACATGTTTGAAGCGGGTATTACAAAAATTGATCTAAGCGGAGATACAGATACTGGCAGTGTTAATATCATTGATGTGAGCCGCGAGACGGGGGCGAACAACTTTACCCTGACAGGGTCTGCCGGTAAAGATGTTATCACGGGAGGGGCCGGAGCAGATACCATTTCGGGGGGTACAGAATCCGATACATTTATATTCAAGGAATATGCGGCACCGGATACCATAAAAGATTTTACTCCCGGCGCTATAGCCGATGAGGGAGATGTTCTCTTTTTTAGTGAATTGGATCTAGGATTTTCAGCGAATGGGACGACAACCTATGGCACGATTGACACCAGCGGGACCGGTATTGATCCAACAGCCTTTAAGGTGGTCGGAATAACAGACCTCATAGCGGACTGGAGCACGGACGCACTCGTCGCATCCTTCATTGATTCAGCTGTGGATGGTACGAAAATGAGCGATGGCAGCACCGATGACACCTATTTTCTGGTGACCCAAGAAATCGTAACCGGTACATTTGAGACCAGGGCCTATTATTGGGATGGAGATTTTGTGGATGGGTCAGACGATCATGTAAATGCATCAGAGCTTGAACTGATCACAACA
>CAXHYW010000099.1:0-9131 GCA_964021475.1 uncultured Desulfobacteraceae bacterium
GATGTTGTCATTGCCAATGAATTCAAAACAGCTTGAAACAAGCCTAGGCTTGGAGCAACTTGCGTTTACAATAAACACACCTTAAAATAAAGACGATTTTTTCGAAATAATATAATTTATTTGGAATTTGTTTTTTTCTGTCAGCTTGAGTGATGCCGGATTCAGAACCAAACCAATAGAGATGGTTCCCGATTCAGTGAGGTTTTCCAGGGAGATGGGTTCCGTGAAAATGGTGGCAATTTCATTGAGTATCAGTCCTCCGCCGGTGACGTGAACGGTTGGGGGGATTGTAGCCGCCTCTTTCATGATAAGGCCTCTGGGCAACTTGCCTATCCAATTGGGCTGGATGGGGAACTCTTTTCCCGTCAGGGTATCCAGGATTATATCCAGTTCCGAAGGTTCTATTTTTTTGAGACTGATTCCCGGGGGAAGCAGGATATTTTTTCGTGTGATGGACAATTTGTTGCTGCCGACCACCGACTGGGACAGGTTCAGTTTGATATTGATCTGTTCGGGGCTGATGGCATTGATCAAGGGTCTTGCCCCGCTGATCAACAGCTTTACGCTGGAAGCGGAAGTGGAGATGATTTCCATTTTCTGATCCGGGTTTATAAATTCCACGGGAACCTCTTGGGTTGCAAGGGTTTCCATTCCCTTTGAAAAACTAAGCCATATCCCTGTGAAGCAGATGAGACTGATCAAGCCCGCTGCCATGAGTTCCATTGTCTGGCGGCGGATTCCTTTTCGGGCGGAATCATCCCCTGCATGTTCCTGGAGGATCTTTCCAAGTGCCAGTCGGTTGTGGATGGCATGAGTTTCATTTTCTTTGAACAGGGTGATCTCTCCCCGTTCTTCTGAAACAACAATTACCAGAGCATCTGTGAGCTCGGTTAACCCCGAGGCGGCCCGGTGACGGGTTCCAAAAAATGAAGGCAACTCCTTGCTTTTTGACAAGGGGAGAATCACGCCTGCACTGATAATTCTCTGGCCTTGGATGATGGCGGCCCCGTCGTGCAAGGGATTGTCGGGCCAGAAAATACTCACCAGCATTTCCTGGGACAGCTTGCCCCTGATGGGAACCCCGCTCTGAACCACACTGTCCATCCCCTGTTTTAAGGGGAGTACTATTAAGGCTCCGATTTTTTTTCTGGCCAGTTCATAGACACTTTCAACAATAATATTCAAGGGGGTGTTAAATTGATACCGGGGAACTCCCCAAAAAAGGGATTTCATGCTTTTGGTCTGGAGAACGCTGGAAATTTCATTTCTGAACACAATGATGACAATGAGGGCCGCCACGGTAACAATACCCTGCATGGCCCAGTTTGTTATGACCAATCCCAGGTAAACCGCCACCTGATTAATTGCCCATAGGGCACAAATGGCCAGGAGCGCCCGGATAACATTGGTGCCCCTGAAAAGCACATAAAGGCGAAAGACAATATAGGAGTTCCACAGGATATCCAATGCATCCTGCCAGCGAAATCCTGAGAACAGATAGATAAGGGATTCCATAGTTTTTTAATCAACCATGCTGAATCGTAGGGTTTGTAACAGGATATCATTGCTATCCCATATTTCGACCCGCCAGGGCCCCTTGTCCACGTCTCTAAGTTGTATCCTGCTGAAAGAGGACCATTTGGGCGGAGAAAGGGTAAGGCGCATGGTGAAAATTAATTTGTCCCGTTTATACCATTTATGGAAAATATAGGTTTTGTTGACAACCGGATCAAAATTAGAAAAACAAAACACCTCACCCTGGGAAATGGAAAATACCACCGAAGGGTTTGTGGGTTGAAAATTGTCAATGGATTCACACATGACCGCCTGAACCAGATTGGCATCTGAAGGGGCCGCACATAGGTTGGTTGTATAAAACACCCCAGAGACCATTAAAAAAGGGACCATTAAAAAAAGGACCATTAAAAAAATGGTTCGGTTTATGGGGTGGCTTCCAAAGAATTGTTTCATGGACCTTACTATAGCGAAACCCCCATTTTTTTCAAGGTAAAACAATAAAGAATGTTCCCCTAGTTTCAGTCAATAGATTTAATAAACTCAAGAATCATGGGCCAGATTTCTTTTTTCGCATTTTGGCTGGCAATGAGCCGGGGGTGGGTATAATTTTCTTGATATCCATTCTCTTTTGAACACAGAACAAGGTTTTTGGTCAGACTGCCCAGGGAATTGACCAGGGCACGGCAACCGCTGTGCGGTGCAATTGGATCCTTTGCACCGGCAATGAAAAGGGCGGGGATAAGAATCTTGCCCATGGCCCTGTCATAATCAAAACCGTCTGTTCCCATCCATCTGCCCGTGCGATTCCATTGGGACCACTGGGTTAGAAAACCAGACACTTCATCTTCGGGTCCCAAACCGGATAATGGCCCTGGAACTTTACCCAGCAGGGTGTTTACCATTGGCACCATCCGGGTGATCAGTTTTCCGATTATTGTCCTACCCGCCCCTGTGGTTTGGGAGCCCATACCCACAATGGCCTGTATTTTTTCCTGGAAAAGGGGATTTCTTGCCAGATAGATCAGGGGTAAAAACCCGCCCCCGCTGTGGGCAACCCAACTGCATGTCCGACTGTTGGTCTTTGTCAACACGGTGTGAATGACCCTTGGCACATCGTGGAGCGCAAATCCTTCTGCATCAAGATACAATTGCCCGTATTCACCTAAGCCGTGTCCCGTCCATTCATAAATCCAGCAGTCAAACCCGGCCTCGTTGAGGAATGCTGCCAGATTTCTGCAGATCAGTGCATTGGAAAAGGTTCCGTGGGTCAGGATCACCGGTGGGTACTGTCTGGAAAAATTTGCATACCGGTACAAGGCAATGCGGCTGTTTTTTTCACCCTGGATAAATTCAGGATTTGGCAAATTGTTAGTATGACCTTCAACCATTCAGACAGATTCTCAATATGAAAATTTATTAATATCACCAACGAGATAATCCAATAGAACCCAGTAGAAGAGGATGGCCTATATTCATTTGTTTTGCAAGCTGGTTTGCCAATTCGGGCCCGGCAGAGTGATCGCACCAAATCGAGGGCGGGAAACTCAAGAAAGAAAATGTGGGGGGCGGTCTGGGTGGATTATTATAGATGCCTTGGCAGATAATTCTGTTGCATGAAATTATTTTCCTGCAATTGTGGAGAAGAGCGTTCCCCTGATTGACAGGGAACTTTTTTTTTACTAAGGGATTATCTGCAAGGAGATACTGGTGTTTTTTTAAATCGGATATTTTCAAAAAAGGAATATCGATTGAGGGACATCATTCATGTTTTTGAAGCGCGGGATATAATGTCGTTAATACGGATAGGGATTTAAATGTTACAATCCAAGCTCGTTGTACCACGGATCCAAAAAATATTTTCAAGACCTCGCTTGTTTTCAATTCTTGAAAGGATAACAAATAAAAAATTAACCCTTGTTGTTGCGGGAGCCGGGTATGGTAAAACCACTTTAATTGCTCAGAAAATCAGCAAGTCTCCATTTAAATCTGTATGGTACCGGCTTGATGAAACAGATATGGATTTATTGGTATTTGTTCAATACCTTTGCAAGGGATTTGAAAAATACTTTAAGGATGACCCGTTTATTTTTGGCAATATCAAACCAGGTACCTCTCTGTCGCAAAAACAGAGGGGTCAAATTTTAGAAAATTTGATCGACAAGGTTGAAACCAGCATTAAAGATGATGTTGTATTGATTCTGGATGATTTTCATCTTATCCAGGATAACCCGGAAATTTGTAAGTCTATTGAATTTATGCTGAATCATCTTCCCATGACCATGCATATCATCATTATTAGCCGGGTTGAACCTGATATCCAGATATCCAGGTTGCGGGTAATGCGGGAAGTGATTGAGATAAGAGAACAGGATATCCAATTTCGTATACCCGAAATTGAAGGGCTGTATTCCCATGTTTTTAATGTTTCCCTGACCCATAAAAATTTAAACACATTGTATAAAAAAACAAAGGGCTGGGTTGCCAGTCTGATTTTGCTTCAGGCCATTGTGAAAGATAAGACAAACGAGGAAATTGAAATTGCCCTTGGTCATCTAAAGGGCTCACTCCATGTCATATTCCAATATCTTGAAGAAAATATCTATACTGCATTATCCCGGGAAACAAAGGAGTTTTTGATCAAAACATCCCTGCTGGATGAACTGGACCCGAAATTTTGTGATCAATTGCTCAACATCAGCTGCTCCCAGGAACTGTGTGAACAATTGGAAAACAGCCATCTGTTGACCTTTCAGCAGACCGGGAGAAAAGCCTTTTACTATCACCATCTTTTTAAGGATTTTTTACAAAACAAATTATTAACGATCCTGGGTGTGGAATCACAAAAACAATTATGCCTGGATATTGCCTACCACCTCAAAGAAAACGGGGATAATTTGGCTGCCATACCATTCTATCTAAAAGGGAGGCAATATACCCTTGCCGCCGCACAGATTTTTGCTCTGGAGGAAAAAATGTTTAATTCAGGACAGATTAACCGAATGAAACATTTTTTAAATCAACTGCCCGAACCCCTCACTGAATCGATGCCAGGACTTCAATATGTCAAAGCAAAACTCTATTCATTTACCGGAGAACCCCATCTGGCTATGGCCTGTTTTAACACTGCATTGATTGCTTTCAAAGCGGAAGGTTCAAAGGAAAATATCACTAAATGTCAATTGCAACTGGGATTGAATGCCTATTATACCGGAGATATACAGGGCGCGGAACTTCATTTTGAAACGATCATAGCCAAGGGAATTGAAAATAAATATTTAGAAACCCTGGGGCTTTTGATTCTGATTTCATCAATCCTGGGGAAACTGAACAAAGCAGATGCCTATGCAGATCTGGCAAAAAAAACAATTCAAAAGTTTCATGGGCCAGACCGTAGCCAGCTTCGAACATGGATCAGTTTCACCTATTCCTATCGGTTCTATGTTTCCGGAAATTTTCAACAGGCCTATGCCATGAGCATGGACATGCTTGAAAAATACAAACTAAGTGATTCACAAATACTGTTGCCCTTTGCATGCCTTCACATTGCACTGCCGGCATATTTTCTTAAAAAATTTAATTCAGGATATGAATGTGCGGTGTCAGGTGTCGAACACCTTAAGGAAATGGGTGTCCAGGATAATCAGACAGGATGGCTGAATTATGCTGTGGCCCTGAATTTAAGTGGTCTCGACCGGGGGGCTGAGGCATTGGGCTATATTGAAAAGAGCCTTTCCATATTCAAAAATCAATCCAATCTTTGGGGGCAGGCAAGCGCCTGTGACCTGCACCATTTTATACACCTGAAAGCTGGCAGAATAGACCAGGCAGAACACTGCCTTTTGAAAGGGCTGGACATATTAAAACGTACGGATTTGCCATTTACCAAAGGCATTCTTGAAATTGGGTTATCTCGGATTAAGCTTTTAAACCAAGCCTACGATCCTGTACCGGGTCTTCTTACCTCTGCCGGAAAAAAGGTTACGCCCTCCAATTTTTATATGTTCAAACACAGCCTTGTAACCTCACAACATCAAGTGCTTATCGGGAAAAAAGACAAAGCCTGTGAACATTTAGAAAGGGGACTTTGTCTGGCAGAGGAATATGGCTATGAACAGCATATTGCCTGTGAGGAGGACTGGATCAATCCGCCTTTGCTGGACCTGTATTCAAGCAAAATTAAACAAGCCGTCATTCAAAGGGTTTTTAATTTAAGAGGTAAAAAAGGTCAAAACACCTTACTGGGTTATGAAAAAAATCAACCGAGCGCTTTATCAAAGGCTGCAACAATCATTCGCAGACAGATGCCCTGTCCAAGTAGTCCCGGGCTTAATATTTCTCTTCTGGGCCGGTTCCGACTCGCTCTTGGGGATAACAAATTGTCAGAAAAGGCGTTTAAAAAAAACCTGAGTGCCATGATGATCATAAAATATCTGGCGGTTCAGCAAAACAAGGGATTTATCCACCGGGACGAACTCATTGAACTGATTTGGCCTGACCAGGATGTAAAAAAGACATCCAAACGATTTAATGTTGCCGTAAGCTTTATCCGAAAACTTTTTGAACCGTCTATCCAACGGGGATGCCCATCTTCTTATCTAATCAAACAGAAAACAGGATTCAAACTTGATCCTGGAAATAATGGGTCAGTTGATGTGTCTGTTTTTTTAGATGAAATCAACATCGCCATCAAATCTGAAAATTCAGATATTAAAGCAGCAATAACGCATTATTTAAGTGCCGAGGCCGTATACCGCGGTCCCTTTTTAATTGAAGATACCTATACACAATGGTGCTATGAACAAAGGGAAATCCTCCAGAATAAATACCTTTGGGTTTTAACAAAGCTTATTCACTATTTTCATGGGGAAAAAGATTTTTTCAAAGGGCTTATGTATTGTGAGAAATATCTTGGTGTTGATAAAACAGCGGAACATATCTACAGGGAAATGATGCGCTTTTATTCAATGGCCGGGAATATCTCTCAATTAAAAAGAACATATCATGCCTGTGAAATAAATGTCGCAGAGCACCTGGACTGCCCCCTGGACCAACAGACTATGGATTTATATCGTCTTCTTTTAAGAAATAATTTTATACCTACATCCTTGGCCGAATAGCCCCTGATTTACTCCTGATTTATTCGTGGAATTATAATGCGTCTTGATTAAAATGATTCTTCATCAACTTGTGATACCACAGGTCAACTGTAAATCAGGAGGTTGGAAGGCGACAAATGATTAAACAAAATGATCTTTTAATAACAAATGCCAGGGTGCTTGATGGAACCGGAAAACGGCCCACAGACAATCAGACTATTTATATAAAACACGGCTCAATTGCCGAGATAAGCCAGACCATTGCTGTCTCCGGCATTCGTTCAATAGATGCCATGGGCGCTACAGTTATGCCGGGACTGATAGATGCCCATGTCCATTTACAGAGTGTCCCCGGAGCGCCCTATCGGAAAGACAATGCCGAACGATTAAAAGAATATCGGTATCACCACCTTCGGGCATATCTTGCCTGCGGGGTTACATCGGTTCTTGATAATGCGATTGCAGCTCCCATATTAAAAGATTTTCAGACATATATGAAAAAAGGGGGTGCCGGACCAACGATATATGCATTGGGCCCCACATTCTATCCGCCGGGCGGGTATCTGGATAATGGACTGTTGACCCAATACTGGGGACCCCACTGGCGGTCATCAGGGAATATTGACGATATTGAGGCGCTTTTCCGGGAATATGAGGGCCTAGAGAATATTGTGGGGGTTAAGGTACTTCTTGAACCAGGATTTGGCCCTTCTCCTGTCTGGCCGATCCATTCAAAAAACATCCGGCATATTATTGTTAAAGAAGCGGAAAAAAGGAATCTTCCCATCCATGTCCATGCATATAATAAAAAAGAACAATCCATCGGGTTAGAGATGGAAGTGCATTGTTTTGCCCATTCAGGCTTTTTAAAAAAAGCCCCCACCCATTCTTTTATCCACAAGATGCAGACAAGGGGCGCGTATATCACCACCACCATCGCTTCCACACTGGAGCAAATCCTGGTCCAATATGATCTTGGGCGGTTGGAGGATCCCCTAATTCAACTCACGGTCCCCAAAGAACAATTAGAGACGGCAAAGGACTTAACCGCCTGGAAACAGATGAATTATACCCTTCTTCGGACATCCTCTCCAAAATGGATGCCCAATGCCATGGTCAAACTGCTCCAGAAGATGGTGAATATGGAAAAAGAGATGAAAAACTGTGTGAAGAATGCCGGTAATGCCATTGTCACCATGCACAAGGCTGGTATCCCCATTGTCGTTGGTACGGATACGGCTAATTGGCCGGTTTTTATAAATTTTTTCCACGGTCCAAGCACTATACTTGAACTGGAACTACTGGAAAAAACCGGGATGAATCCCATTGATATTATTTCATCTGCAACAAGAATCCCAGCTGAAATGATTGGAAAAGATCATGAAATTGGCACTGTGGAAGTTGGGAAACGGGCTGACCTTATCATTGTGAAGGGAGATCCTTTAAAAAATTTAAACGCATTAAGAAAAATTTCCTGGATAATAAAGGACGGAAACCCAAGAACACCAAGAGAATGGATGAATGGGAATTATTTCCCTTGACGTCCTGCCATGGAGCTTTATTGATAGCCACCCGTTATTGAGATATCTGGTTCGCCCGGATACCAAACTCAATAGCCCTTTTTATCATTGGTTCCAGATGCATTGTGGATTTTGTTATCGCCTCTTTCCGGCGTTGATATTCGCATGTTCTTTTAGGGTGCGCTATTTTACAGATTTCATATAATTTTCTGATCGCAGTTTGATGTTTCTTTTTAGATTCTGAAACCAGAGTGAATAATCATAAATATGATATACTCCTTTCGGAAAACCCCCGACATCCAATTTTTCGGGAAGAACCGTCGTTAGTGCACCCGTTGTTATATCAACCGTTGCACCTGCATAATGGGGAACACGGCGTTCAACACTGCCATCTGCCTTAAAAAAAACAGCGCCCAAATTTAACGAGGCTGCTGCCGGGGTCCCGTCTGTTTTCCAGTTGAGAGGATTAATGCAAAAAGCACCCGGTAGAATGACAGGAGACCCCTTCGCCCACGGTGCCTGGCTGTTAAAAGAAATAATTACCCCGGTATCTGATTCTCCTGTGGCAGGTTTCATCCAGGGGTATTGCCTGAAATCTTCTTTTGTGACCGAGTAGCCAATAAGATAAGCCGCCACCAGTTGTTTTTGCAGTTTTACACTCTTGAAATGTTCCCGCATCAGCGTGATCAGATCCATGGAGCCCTGACTGTGTCCGGCAAGAATAAAAGGGCGGTCATTATTCAAATGCGTGAGATAATATTCAAATGCCCGGGACACATCTTTGTACCCCAGGATAAAATTTTTATTTTTATAGGTATCTTCATTGGGATCCAGAACCGCCATGGAGACCTGGCGATAAAAAGGGGCAAAAATATTGCCGACCTCAGTATAAACGCCGATCTGTTTTTTTAAACATCGCCTGGCTTTGTCCCGTAGATTTTCTTTGTATAAGATCGGAAGAGCGTCGTGTAGGGAAAGAGTGTGCCTCTATGTGTAG
>CAXHYW010000100.1:0-9121 GCA_964021475.1 uncultured Desulfobacteraceae bacterium
TGGTAACATAGATTCCCGGGATGACCTGAACTCTTTCAGGGGTGGTGAAAGAGGGGTTTTTCCAGGTGGAATATCCCAGGCGGGTAAAAAGGGTGAGGATTATTTCCGACATCGTTAATCCTGGAGAAATCGTGAGGATGGGAGTTCCCTTTTTTTCTATTGCTTCAAGTGCAAGGCCATAGACACTTCCCATATTAACCAAAAGATCTGGCTCATCCGTCCGGGCAATACGCCCGAAGGATGCGTTCATTTCAATTGTGCCAATGAAAAAGGATATGGTTTCAGGGGTATAGAGGCTTGAGGTAACCGATAGCAGGGTTGAGATCAGCTTGCTTGCATCCCGGGGTTTGTCGGCAAGAGAGTTGTTCCCCTTTCTGAGTTTTTCGGCCATGGCTATGGCCTTGTCGATTTCCTTTATTTTGATCTGTTTCCAATGGGCTTTAATGTTCTTTACTATATCATTTCCCGGCGAAGCGTTGGGGTTATTTGGGGAGAAAATTAATGTTTTTTCTCCTTCTTTGCTCTCAATCAAGGGAGTTTTGGTTAAATCGAGTACCAAATCCGGTTGTGAGGTTTTTCCGGGAAATACCATTTGTCCTTGGTTGATGAGGGTTCCCTGGATTAATGCGGCATACCGTTTAAGCTGGATCATTTGTTGGGGGGAGATAACCTGAAGGATGGGATCCAATTCTTTTTCTTTGGAGACCTGGAAAGATGTTGCTGTGCCGGGGCGGCCCTGTTTTAAAAAATAGTTAAACCAGGGTTGGGCGAGTATGGAGGGGTCCGGTATCACCACCTGGGTTCCTTGATAAATCAGGTTAATATTTTTGACCCCAGGGTTGAGGTGACCAAAGGCTATTTTGCCTTCTCCGGAGATGGCACCGCTTTTTTTGAGGAACTCTTTGCCCATAAGCGTTGATACGGTGTCTCCGGCCTCGATCGTGTGCTTTCGAACAAAGGGGGTAATGTCAAATGTGGGTGGGGTGCTTGAAAATTCAACAACCGGAACTTCCACCACACCTGTTTGCCCAGAGCTTTGTTCAGGGGGATCGTTTTGTGGATCAATTCTTTTTAAAGGGATCAAAATTGTGATTCCCGGTGCAATAGTATCGATATTATTGATGCTGGGATTGATTTTTTTGAAAATTTTTAAAAATCTCGGGAAGTCAGCCTCTGAAATTTCTCCCTTTTGTCTTAAAATTTTATAGAGCCATTCATCCTTTTTAACTTGATAGGGTTCACATAAAATTTTTTCATCTTCATAGGTGAAAATAGAATATTGCTTGTAAGATGTTTTTACCCCGGCAGCATGACCAGATGCTGACAGGAGCAAAATGATGATCATTAATGCCGGGGCGGATATTTTAAACAATTAATAATCCTTATTTCATCTGGATGAAGGTTGTAGGTTTAATTTTTTAGCAATCTTTCCAGAAATATCCTGGACAAAGCATTGAAAGTCTGTTTCGGAAAGTCTTTTTTCCTGGGAGGGTGCCATTTCCGGATTGTCCGGTGAAATTAATTCCGGTAAATTGATATACTTAGGGTTTGATAGGATCCCATAGGTATCGGGGATTTGGTCGTTAAAATAGAGTTCCTGGAATTCAGAAAACTTTATGGCATGGGCAGTGGCGTCCAATATGGCGGTTTCATCTTTTGCGACAATACCAAGGGCAGCGGCTTTGACTAATCCTGCCAGGCATTCACCACCCTGGGTACAGGTGATATGTCCGTTTTGGTTGGCAGTCAACTGCCAGTCCATGATGGACTGTTCTTCTACCTGGATAAAAAAGACATTCTGGTGCCCGCTTATGCGGTTGTACTGCTTTGTAATTTCAATAACCCGGGGCATGGATACCGGGTTTCCGATCATTGCCGCCTGGGCGACACTGGGGCGGGTATCAACGGGTTTAAACAAGCGTTTGGTTTCATCTGGCTCCAGATAGTATTGAAAGACCGGATCAGCATGTTCAGATTGAACACCGATGATTTTCGGCAGTTGGTCAATAATACCGGCTTTATGGAATTTTAAAAATCCATTCATGACAGCAGAGATGTTGCCAGCATTCCCAATGGGAACCACCACTACCTTTTGGGCCATGTCCCAGTCAAAATCCTGGGCAATTTCATAGGAATAGGATTCCTGACCCAGAATTCGCCAGGCATTTTTAGAGTTTAAAAGAACCACCGGGTAAGAACTTGAAAGATGTTCCACAATTTTCATGCAATCATCAAAAACACCGGGGATCTCAAACACATTTGCCCCACTGCCAAGGGGTTGGGAAAGCTGTTGGGAGGTGACTTTTTTATGGGGCAACAGCACGGCAGATTTGATCAAGGGTCTCAGATAGGATGCATAAAGGGCCGCCGCCGCCGATGTATCTCCTGTGGAGGCACAGATGGCAATGACATCGGAAACAAGGTTTTTGTCAATAAGATACTTAATACTGGACAGGGCGCTTGCCATCCCTCGGTCCTTGAAAGAGGCACTGGGGTTCTGACCGTCATTCTTATAAAAGAAATTAAGTCCGGTGATTTCCTTTAAGTGGTTGCTTGCCTCAATAATGGGGGTATGGCCTTCCCCCAGATAAATAATGGAATCCAGAGGAATGCAGGAGCCGATAAACTCATGATAACGATATATCCCCTTTAACGCCGGGATCTTTAACATTTTGCGGTAATCAAAAATTTTCTGCCAGGTGGCGCCGGTATGTCGGGTAAGGGCGGCTTCATTTCTATCATGGAGCAGCAAAACCTGGTTGCAGTTAGGACATACATACAACAGTTTTTCAATGGGAAACTCCCCAGAACAGCCTAGGCATCTATAGAACAGCTCCCCTGCAGGTTTTGGGATGATGTGGGCGCGGATCTCTTCCGGAAATAGTTCAAGATTCATTTTCAATTATCTCCTGACCGCCCATGTAGGGGACGAGGGCTTCTGGAATAGTGACAGATCCATCCGGTTGTTGATAGTTTTCTAAAATGGCCGCAAATGTTCTTCCCACGGCAAGGCCGGACCCATTTAAGGTGTGGCAGAATTCAATTTTTTTCTGTCCAGACCGTTTGAAGCGTATATTGGCACGTCTTGCCTGGAAATCCAGACAATTGCTACAGGAGGATATCTCTCTGTATTTATTCTGGCCCGGCATCCAGACTTCAAGGTCATAGGTTTTTGTGGCGGAAAATCCAAGATCTCCCGTGCACAAGGTGAGCACCTGGTAGGGAAGGTCTAATCTTGACAGGATGGTTTCTGCGTTTATCAACAGGGATTCAAGCTCATCAAATGAGCTCTCCGGGGTGGTGAGTTTGACCATTTCCACCTTGTTGAATTGGTGTTGCCGGATCAGCCCCTTGGTATCCCGTCCATAGGAGCCAGCTTCTGACCTGAAGCAGGGAGTGTAGGCAGTAAATTTAAGGGGGAGGCGTTTCTCATCAAGAATTTCCCCTGCATGGATATTGGTCATAGGTACTTCAGAGGTGGGAATGAGATAATAATCCAACCCTTCCAATTTAAACAGGTCTTCTTCAAATTTGGGTAATTGCCCCGTGCCTGTCATGGTGGCTCTATTAACAATAAACGGTGGCAGCGTTTCTTTATAGCCATGTTCCCTTGTGTGAATATCCAACATGAAATTAATCAGGGCCCGTTCGAGTCTGGCACCGGAACCCAGATAGAGGGGGAAGCGGGAGCCGGTCAACTTTGCTGCCCGGGCAAGGTCAAGGATGCCCAAGTCCTCTCCGATATCTGCGTGATCTTTGATGTCAAAGTCAAATTGTCTGGGGATACCAATGGTTTTTTCCAGACGGTTTTGGGACTCATCTTTTCCCTTTGGTACATCATCATGGGGTAGGTTGGGAAGGGCGATGAGAAAATCGTGAAGCGTGTGTTTAACGGCCGTTAGCTCTTTATCAAGGGATTTGATGGTCTCGGATACGGACCGCATTCTGTCAATGCTGGGTTGGGCATCCTCTCCTGACTTTTTCATTTGAGCGATGTCATCGGAAACGGTATTCCGTTGGGATCTTAATTCCTCTATATTTAGTAAGAGTGCCTTTTGATGTTTCTCATTTTCCAGGAAATCTGAAAAATCAATATTGGCCCCTCTTTTCTCCATCCCTTTTTTAACGGCGTCCAGATTGTTTTTTATGTATTTTAAATCCAGCATTTAAATCCTTGATTTTGCCTGGGTTTTGACCTGGCTAATTGTTTCTAAGTTTGTATTTTAAAAGATTCTTCCCAAAATTATTCAGATAACACGGGCCTTGTAAACAGTCAACGATTATTGCAGGTTGACAATTGACCACATCGGTATAATGTTTTCGCAAAATATTTTTTTTGCAATTATTCAAGGAAAGGCAATTATGGAAGAAATGAAAAATACAAAGAATAGTGTGCTTGCCCAGGTGTCAGATAGACTTGGTGCGCTTACTAAAGAAGCGCTGATGGAAAAATATAAGTGTATTGAAGATAAGCTGTTTGGTTTTGCAAATTTCATGGAAGCACAACTGGCTTTTTTATCAACACCCACCCCGAAGGAGGTTTCCACTGAAGGGATTATTTCCACAGAGGAGATTATCAGAAGAGCCCTTCAAATTGAAAAAGGGGTTGTGTTGCCCGTTTTTACAGATGCAAAAAACAGCATCCAATTGTATAAAATCGGTGACTATGACAAAGATCTTGTGACAAGTGACAATGAGGTACTCGAGCCCGATACTGAAAAATGTAAAAAAATCTCCCTGGATGATATTGATATTGCCATTATTCCGGGGCTTGCATTTGATGATAAGGGAGGGCGGGTTGGGTTTGGAAATAATTTTTATTCCAAACTGATCACAAAGCTTCCGGAAACATGTCGAAAAGTGTCCCTGGCCTATGAGGAGCAGATTGTGGATCAGGTTCTGATGGAATCACGCAAGTTTACAGTGGATATTATTATTACCGATAAGCGGGTTATCTATAAAATTTAGTAGTTTGGTTCTTCCTTCAAATTACCATAAAGAACATGAATCATAATGCTTCATGTTCTTTATGAATTTTGATGATGTTATTCATCTGGGTTTAATGCCTTGGCAAATGCCGTTAAATCATCGGTTTTGCCCATAAGGATAAGGGTGTCGCAGGCTTCCAGAAGGGTCTCAAAATGGGGGGCAAATATCATTTCCCCGGATGATTTCTTGATGGCAATGATGATCAGATTAAAGTTTTGACGAATACCAGAGTCCTTTAATTCCAATTGGGTATATTGGGATTTCTTGGGTATAAAGAGTTCTTCAATCTGGATTGCATCACTTTTTCGGGACAATGCCACGTCAAGGAAGCTGCTGACGGTGGGACGGAGCAGTTTGAGTCCCATGGAGACGGCGCCGGTGTCGTAGGGGGACTCTACCTTGTTGGCTCCGGCCACCATAAGTTTTTTTCCGACCGCAGGACTGCTGGCCCGGGCCATTATATAGATATCCGGATTCAATTGTCTGGCTGTTAAAACTAAGAATACATTTGCCGCGTCAGTTGCCAGGGCGGCAACCAGGAACCCGGCGCTTTGAATTCCGGCCTTTGTAAGCAGCTCTTCATCCAATGCATCACCGATAAGGTAGTGGAGTTTATCTTTTTCCAGCACATCGGCCTGGGTTTCATCCTGTTCTATGACCACTATATTCTTTGTGTCTTCTTTGATGAAATTGCACAATACCCGGCCGATACGGCCATACCCGCAGACCATATAATGGTTTTTTAATTTACTGATTTTTTTGTCCAACCTTTTTCTCCCTAATACTTGTCTGAGTTCCCCTTCCACAATAGACTGTACGATCACTCCGGCAAGATATAGAAAGTACCCAACCCCGGAGAAAATCAGGAATATGGTAAAAATTCTGCCACCCATACTGGGTTCATGGACCTCAAGGAAACCCACAGTGCTCAGGGTGATTGCAGTCATATATGCGGCATCCAGAAAGCTCCACTCCTCAATGAGCATATACCCACCGATGCCGATACCGAATATAGAAACGGCAATGATGATGGCGATTTCCATTTTTAAAATCTGATTCATAAAGGGTTAAATACGTGTGTTCCCCGTAAAAAGCAAGCTTAAGAATCTATTGGTTTTATCAAAGTTAGATTCTTGACGGACGCAGTGGTAGCTGATATGAAAGGGTGCATGAATGATGAACCCAATAAATTTATTCGGTGGCGCAGGGAGATGGTCGAAAACCAAATCATTGCCCGGGGGGTTACCGATCCTTTAGTGATCCAGGCCATGAACCATGTTCCACGGCACCGTTTTGTCAGCGAGGCCATGGCTGACAGTGCCTATGGGGATTTTCCCCTTCCCATTGGGGAGGGACAGACCATATCCCAGCCCTTTATTATTGCTGAAATGACCCAGAAACTTGAGCTTAAAGGGTCCGAACGGGTGCTCGAAATAGGCACCGGGTCTGGATACCAGGCAGCCATTTTGTCCAGGATTGTATATAAGGTTTATACCATTGAACGCAATAATACCTTGTTTCTGCAAACCCGGAAACTTTTTGATACGCTTAAGTATCACAATATCGTTACCCGGTATTCCGACGGAACCCAGGGGTGGAAACAAGAAGGCCCTTTTGATGCTATCATTGTGACAGCCGGCGGGAATCAGATACCTCAGCCATTGGTAGATCAGCTTACCATGGGGGGGCGGCTTGTCATGCCCGTGGGAGGACTCCATTCCCAGGAATTGCTGAAGGTTCAGAAAACAGAAAACGGAATCAAAACCACCAATCTTGGCGGATGTCGATTTGTTAAACTCATCGGGCAGCATGGGTGGCGTGAATAGGACACAACCGCATATGAAGAATGATATTGTCCGTCAATCTCTTTTGAAAGAGGCGTTCATGGGGGTTTGTCTTGGCACTGCCAATATTATTCCCGGGGTGTCCGGCGGCACTTTTTTGCTCATTTTTGGCATCTATGGGCGGGTTTTTGCCATATTGAATCGTATCAACAGGTCGTTTGTTTTCAGGCTTGGGGCCCTGCTTTTTTATGTCGTGAAAAATTTGGGTAGAAATGGCAGCACACGAGATTTTCTTACTTTTTTAAAAGAAACCGACCTGCTGTTTCTATTGAAATTAATGATGGGTGCGGTCATTGCGATTCTCGCCCTTTCCAATCTGATGAAATATTTGCTGCTTCACCAGTTTGTTTATACCTATTCTCTTTTTTTTGGTTTGATACTGGTTTCCATCATCATCCCGATTAAGCTGATGAATTCCCTTAAAGTGACGATGGTTTTTTGGGCTTTGCTGGGCTTATCTGTCACGTTGTTTGTTTCCGGGGCTGTGAACCCCTATGACAAGGTCAAAATCAAATCCGATCACCTGGAACGTGCGTATCAAAAGGTTGATGCCCCGAGCAATATAGAGGGAGAGGAATCTGTTTCCCAAGACATCAGCCCAAGCAAGGTGATAGAAAACAAGACCGGCAAGACCCGAAAAACGAGACTGCTTTCCTTTGTCGGAAAATATACCATTGAAGAGTATGTGTATGCGTTTATCTGCGGTGCCGTTTCCATTTCTGCCATGGTGCTTCCCGGCATCAGCGGGTCTTTGGTTCTAATTCTCATGGGCACTTATTTTGATATCATCTCTGCCATATCGGCATTGAAATTCGGACAAGTAGATACTTTTGCCTTTCTTTGCTGTTTTGGTATCGGGATTGTGGTGGGGGGACTTTTATTTGCAAGATTGATCAGTTTTGTATTGGATCGTTATTATAATGGAACCATGGCATTTCTCATCGGTTTAATGGCAGGCTCCTTGCACGCCCTGTGGCCCTTTAAAAAAGTGATGACCATGGCCCGGCAATATGTAAAGCAGGATGGCACGATTGTAATCATTGAAAATTCCAAAGTTTACACCAACCTCAATATTCTGCCCCCGGATAGTCATACGCTTTTGCTGTCCCTTGTTTTCTTTCTTGTGGGTTGCGCCGTAATGGTCGCATTTATCCGGGCAGAATCCAGATAGGACCGCAGATAAAATAAGTTGGACATAAATAGCGCCGCAATTTTGGTTCATCTACAAGGCGCATTAAAGGTTTAATAGCAGGCCTATTTGGCCTTTGATGCAACGCAGTAGATGGGCCAAAAGGCAAGCTATTTCGTTCAAGTTATAAAATTTGTGGTCCTTCAATCAAGTGGGGGACGCCATCAGCCCGTTGAGAATTAGCGAAATGGCAAATCGGGTATCTTGTTCAACTGTTTCAAAATCAAATTGGGCCAGGGTCAGATTGTCGTTTTCCAACAGCATCTGCTGTTGTTTTATCCCATAGACCACTGAAAGAATGATACGGGCTGTTTTCTGGCAATTCATTTTTTGAGTCTGTTTTGTTCCCATTGCCTGGTCCAGAATTTTGCTGATGATTTGGGTCTCCTGGATATTAAATTCTTTGAGAAGATCCATGAAGGAGGGGTGAAACTGGAGTTGCTTGGAGGTTTTTATGGACAGCTTGTGAAGGTTCACCGTATTTTGGAAATGCCGTTGCCGTTCAAGGACATAGGTCTGAATTTTTTCATTCCAGGGGGAGATTCCCTCTATTTTTTTTTTGAGGGAAGATAAAAAGTGATCACTTTCCTGGCGGATGATTTCGCAGAAAATCGTGTCTTTGTTTTTATAATAATAGTAAAGTGAGGTTTTGTTCAGTCCCACCATTTTACCAATATCATCCATGGTGGTCTTGGCAAACCCATAGTGGGCAAAACAATGACTGGCAGCCTTCAGTATGTCGTCTTTTTTCGTTGATTCCTGCATAGCGCCCCTTATTTCAATGATTCAAACGATCCTATTTTTTGTTTGAATCATTGTCAAGCTAAAATATCTGGAAATGGCAATCAGCAATGGCAAGTAAAAAAAGTTTTGGTTACAATCTGAACCACGACCCGGCAGGTCAATGGGGGGCTGGCACTCCGCTAAATTCCAATCGATCGTCCGTGATCGATTGGAAAGCGGAAATGGCCTGGTCTTTCTCTCCTGACGCCCAAGCCATTTGACGCCGCTGCGACCAGCCCCCCATTGACCTGCCTGGTAATCTCGGATAACCCCAGGACAATTCCTTCCAACCACAATTTGCTGTGCCAGGTTTTGA
>CAXHYW010000101.1:0-9083 GCA_964021475.1 uncultured Desulfobacteraceae bacterium
ACAGACGATGGAATGCAAGCCATGGCGGGGTCTACGTTCCGGTAACAAAAGACACGCCCCCCAATACATATCTCAAGACACGGCACCGGGAAATTCAGACCCCGGACGGGGTTCTCCTGACCAAAATCAATCCGGCATACATGACCCGCCAGGTCCATGAACTGGCAGCAAAAACATATGGGCACAAGGGGCATATTACCAGTTTAAATCCCATCCGTCCCCAAAATGCGCCGGATTCATGGGAGAAAGCCGCACTTGAACGGTTTGAAGAAGGAGAGTCCGAGGTCAGTTCCATTGAAATAATAGACCAAACAGACCACCTGCGCCTCATGCGTCCCTTGGTAACGGAAAAAGGATGCCTGACCTGTCACGCAGAGCAAGGGTACAGGCAAGGCGACATCAGGGGCGGTATCAGCATCGCCATCCCCATGGCCCCCCATGCAGCCATTGAGCAAGCCAATATCACCACATTGAGCTTCATCTACCTGTTTTTGTGGACCATAGGCGTTTCAGGCACACTTTTGGGCATGCTGTTTTTAAACCGCCAGATCCAAAAACGCCAGCAGGCGGAATCCTCGCTGTTGAAGCATGAAAAAATGACAGGGATGATGGAAATGGCAGGGGCGGTCTGCCATGAACTAAACCAGCCCCTGCAAGTGATACTGGGCAATGCTGAAATCATGTTAATGGACCTTGAACCGGACCATCCCCTTTCAAAAAGGGTTCAACGCATCCAGGATCAAGTGGAGCGGATGTCCAAAACCACCCGAAATCTGATCAAAATCACCAGCTATGAAACCAAACAATTTCCCCAGGGTACCGTTATTGATATCCATAAAGCATTAAAAACAGACAAAAATTTCAATGGGGACCCACCGTCCGATGGATCTTTATCCCATTAGATTTTTTGTTCATACCCCGCAAAACAGGGGATACAAAGATCTTTCCCGTCAAATCTTCTCAGCCGGGACTCCATGACCTTTTCCCCGCATTCCTGGCAGGTGATACTTTGTAAGATTCTTGCCGGCTTGACCGGTGGAAGGGCGATGGGGGTGATCTCATATAAGGCATCAAGGTCTGCCGCCATGATGTGAAAAGTTCTGGCTTCTTTCCCGGAAAGCCCGGCAGGATCCGGCAGATCCTTGATGGCATCATCCAGAAAAACAGCCCGAAACCCCAGGTTGGCTTCCCTGTCAAAAAACGTAAACCCGGCTTTTCCAAAATCTTTATGGACCAGGTTTCCCTTGCCAAAGGTACATCCTGTCAGAAACTGAATTCCATCCACCGCGCACATATCGGTTTCCACCACACAGACAATGGATGAGGAAGGAAGGATCTTAAGTTTCTGGATAGCAAGCTCGGCGGTCCTTATGCCAATGGCAAGCCCGGGGCATGAATGCCCGTGAAAAGAAATGGTTTGTTTAATTAATTGTTCGTCCAATTGACAACCCATGGTTGACTCCTTTATCTTAATTTAATTTTTGGTATTAATTTAATTTTTTGTACTAATTCTTCGTTCTGGACATCATTCCCAGATAGATGGCAACCAGAACCATCCCCACTCCGGCCCACTCGACACCCCCGGTCTGTCGGTTAAAGAAAAAAACATCCCAGACAAAGGAAAGGGCAGGCTGGAGCAACAGGATCAATCCGGCCCGGGAGGCGGGCACCCCTGGCAGGGAATTGGAAATCAGCACCCAGGCCACGGCCTGGGAAAAAAACCCCAGCCCCAGCAAAGAAAACAAAGAGGCAGTCCCTTGTATGGCAAAGGATTGGCCTGACCCAAGGATGGCAACTCCTAAAAAAAAAGAACACCCTGCCGTCATCACCACCTGGTAATAAAAAACGGATCCGCCTGTTCCATCTGCCCGTGGACCCCCTTGTGTATCAGGTGACTGTGTATCATTAGACTGAATATATCGGATCAACAACAGAAAAATACTATACCAGACCGCCGTGAGCCCTCCCATCAGCATCCCCCAACGATAATCGGAACTCAAAAGATCCAAATCCAGTCCAATCACCATAAAAAGGCCTGTGAACACCAGGGGGACGGAAAAAACAAACCCGATGCCCAGCCGTTCTTTAAAGACCATCCATCCCACAATTGCCAGCACAAACACCTGACAATTGCCCAGGATGGTGGCAAGGCCGGGACCGATATAGTGAATGCTTAAATGCCAGCATAAAAGATCCAGACTGAACACAAGACCGCAAAGAATGGCCAGCAGATTTTTTTTCAGGCTCTTTTTCCGAAACTCTCCTTTTATCCAACAGGCCCCGACCAAAAAAAGACAACCGAAAAAGACCCGGTAAAAAGCCGAGACCAAGGCAGGAACCTGGGAGGTCTTCACAAAAACACTGGAAAAGCTGATAATAAAGGCACCAAAAATCAAAACAGGCACCGGATGTTTATAAAACCGTGAAACTTGCATGGGGTTTTCCTCTTAGATAAAAAAGGAAGGTAAATAGTTTTGTCCCCTGGGTCAAGGAAAAAGATTTGATTAAAGCGTCCAAATGAAATAGGTTGCCAGATCAGAACCTTTAAAAAGGACCCTATCAATCCTCAAAGAATAGGCTCAAAAATATGCCCCCAAAAATGCTCAAAGAGATGATCAAAGAACGGTCTCAAATACACACCCGAAATATCCTTCTTGCCACCTATCCCCACAAAGGCTCCGGGGTGTTGGTCCAGGGAATTCTAAAAGATGAGCGCCTTATTCCCGTATTTGATGTCACGGGCAAGGCAAGGGCACCGGGAACGGTCCACCACATGGTGGTCACCCTGTTAATTGACCCGGATCCCTTGACCATTGTCCAGGCCGAGGCCGAAATGATCACCATTCCCATGGAAGAATGCCCTGCCACCCTTGACCGGGTCGAACTGCTTGTGGGGGTTGAAATAAAAGCCGGATTTTCAAGCCGGATCCGGCAGATCATGGGCGGTAACAGGGGGTGTACCCATCTTTGCACGCTTGTGGTGGCCATGGGCCAGGAGATTTTCCATGGCTGGCTGACCCAGAAAAGGTCCGAAAAAGCCCCCCTGCCCGTCTCCCTGGAAAACCTGGAAGAGAAAGCATACCTCATTGATTCATGCCGGATCTGGAAAAAAGATGGCCCTAAAGTAAAAGAAATGCGCCTGGCCATTGAAAAGAACGGGGAACAACCCGATAATATTTAGAATCGGATAATACTTAAAATTAAGATAATATTTAGAATCAATTTTTCCGAATCAATTCATTTCATCGGGCCCCATAGACTCCAGGGGCTGCCACAGACAGGTGGTAAAATCAATGGTATGGGAAGGTGAAAAGCAAACCCCTTCGGACTCAAGCAAGGCCCGTTGAAGTTCATAACCCCGGCCCCGGGGCAGGGAAATTTTCCCCTTTGAGTTGACCACCCGGTGCCAGGGAAGATCATGCTTTCCGGACATGCTGTGCAGGATCCGGGATACCTGGCGGGCCCCCCGGTTATTTCCGGCCAGGCCCGCCACCCGCCCATAGGAAAGTACCTTCCCCTGGGGAATCGAGCGAATCACCTGCAACACATTTTGGGTAAAGGGCATGACCATGAAAGGGAAAATGACACAATTTTTCTCTTTTTTCAATTCTTTGATTGAGAATCACCATGGCGCCTATCACCGTAGAATATCGGCAGCCGATCTTTGCTTTTGCTGTGATTGAGCAGATCGGTAAGACCGTCCGTTTCCGCAAGTTTTCGAATTTTTATGATGATCAGATAAATTTTTTATTTACTGCTCTTCCGAATGGCACTCCCAGTTTTTTCATTCTGTTACGCAGGGTTCTCGGATTGATTCCCAGACGTTCGGCAGCACCGTCTTTTCCTTCCACCCTACCCCTTGCATTGACCAATGCCTGGTGGATATGTTTGGCCATGGCCTGATTCAAGCTTATGGATTCTTCATGGACAGGAGTTTTGTTGCTGAATTCGGCATTAAAAAGAGAGGAGGTATCCTTTTTGTTTGCGCCATTAATGTGATTGAACAATAGGCTATTTCCCCGGCTTAAAATCAGTTCCCGCTCCACGGCATTTTCCAATTCCCTGACATTTCCCGGCCATTGGTAAGCCAGAAGCTGATCCTGTATCCCCGGGGCCAGGGAGGGAATCTTTTCCAATTTCATTTCCTGACATTTTTTTTGAATAAAATGCTGGATTAATATGGGTATATCCGAAATTCGGTGGCGAAGGGGAGGAATGTTGATAGGAAACACTTTCAGCCTGAAATAGAGGTCACTCCGGAATCGACCGTCGGCCATCATCTGATCCAGATTCCGATGGGTAGCTGCTATGACCCGGATATTGACCGGGATTACTTCGGTACCGCCCACCCGTTCGATTTCTTTTTCCTGGAGTACCCGGAGCAGTCTTATTTGCGCTTCAGGGGATAATTCTCCGATTTCGTCCAGGAAAATAGTCCCTTCATTGGCCCGTTCAAAACGGCCTCGTTTTCTGGAGACTGCGCCGGTAAACGCACCCTTTTCATGGCCGAAAAGCTCACTGTCCATAAGCGAATCCGGTATGACCCCGCAATTGACCTTAATAAAGGGTCCTTTCCGTCTGAAAGAAAGGGCATGGGTAACACTGGCAAGGACTTCTTTTCCTACACCTGTTTCCCCGAGAAGCAACACCGGACTATTCAATGGGGCGACCTGGCGGACCAATTCCATAGTTTTCTTCAAACCGAATTCTGCACCCACAACTTCCTCCCCGGATACGCGTCGCAGTTCATCCTGGAGGTAGTGATTGTCATCGATCAGAATATTTTGAAACCGCCGGAGTTCCCGAAAGCGGATGTTGTTGGCAAGGGCTATGGAGAACGGTTCGTTGAGCAGGGAAAGAAGCTGGCTGTGTTCGGGTTTGAATTGACACCCCGGCTCTCCGTGAACTGCAACCGAACCCAAAAATTTTTCCTCGATAACAAGACTCATGAGAAGGCTTGCCTGATTTTCACATTTCAGGTGTTTTGCCGGAAGTGCCCCCACAGCATCATCCCCGGCCCTTGCCAGTCTGCGGATGCGAAGGGCCCGGTCGGCACGGATTTGTTGTTGGCCTTCTTCCGGCAATACCATTTTGATCGCCAGAGCCCTGTATTTTTCATGGGTTGCATGGGCAATGATTTCTGCAATGCCGGTATTGGAATCATAAAGGTGAAGGCTCATTTGACTTGCCGGTATATAATCCTTTAGGTATAGAAGACAATGCCATAGCGCCTTTTCGATATCCAGACTGCTACAGATTTTAAGGGTTGCATTTCGGAAGAAATCCATTTTTTCCACTGATATTTTTTCCACTGACATTTTTCCCCCTTTAAATGATTTCTACCAAATATGAGAGTTGGGGCGAGTTCTATCTTTAATCATAGAATTTATACCATATGTGATAGAAAAATAAAGATTAAATATTTCTCCAAGGGATATTTTTTGTAAGTGCCTCATTTTACAAGCTATTTCTAAATAGTCAATGGCTGGCACACTTCATGCCTTTGTATTAGAACAGCCCAGGACAACAAAGAGGTTTCCAACGTCAGGCTGATTCATAATGGAGTTAAAGGCTATCAGGATTGGGCAATAGTCCAATCTTTAATTCGTAAATTAAGGACCGCAAATGAAAGGTGAGGAAAACAAATGAGCAGACCAGCATTTATTTATGATGCCCTACGCACTCCCCGGGGCAAGGGAAAAAAAGATGGATCACTTCATGAAGTAAAACCCGTGGACCTTTTGGCGGGCTTACTAAAGGGCATGCAGGAAAGACACAACCTGGACACCAAAAAAGTGGATGATGTGGTGATGGGATGTGTGATGCCCGTGGGGGAACAGGGAACCAATATTGCAAAGATTGCCCCCATGGTGGCGGGGTGGGATGAGTCGGTTTGCGGCATGCAGCTGGACCGTTATTGTGCATCTGCCCTGGAAGCCGTTGGGTTGGCTGCGGTAAAGGTGATGTCCGGTTGGGAAGAACTGGTGGTTGCCGGCGGTCTTGAAAGTATGTCCCGGGTAAAAATGGGGTCTGCCGGCGCTCCCTGGGCAGAGGATCCGGCAACTTCAATGAAAACAGGATTTTTGCCCCAGGGGATCGGGGCGGACCTGATTGCATCCCTGGAATCTTTTTCCCGTGAAGATGTTGATGCATTTGCCGTCACTTCTCAACAAAAAGCCACAGCCGCCCAGGAAAAAGGGTATTTTGATAAATCCATCATCCCTGTAAAGGATGGAAATGGCCTGACCATTCTTGAAAAAGATGAATTCATCCGGCCGAACACAACCGTGGAAGACTTGTCAAAGCTGAGGCCTTCCTTTGAACTGCCCGGCAAGATGGGATTCGATAACGTTGCCCTGGCCAAGTATCCGCAACTTCAGAGAGTCAATCATGTTCACCATGCGGGAAATTCCTCCGGTATTGTTGATGGGGCTAGTGCTGTTTTGATCGGCAGCGAACAGATCGGAAAAGAGATTGGACTGCCCCCCAGAGGAAGGGTGGTAGCCATAACCGTTGTGGGAAGTGAGCCCACCATCATGCTCACAGGACCCATGGCTGCCACAAAAAAGGTTTTGAAAATCGCCAACATGACCCTGGACCAGATCGACCTGTTCGAAGTCAACGAAGCCTTTGCTGCCGTAACCATGAAATTCCAGAAGGAGATGAAGGTTCCCTGGGAAAAAATCAATGTCAACGGTGGGGCCATTGCCATGGGCCATCCTTTGGGAGCCACCGGCGGCATACTGGTGGGAACTGTTCTGGATGAACTTGAGCGTCGTGGTCTCAAGTACGGATTGATAACCCTGTGTGCCGGTGCGGGTATTGGAATAGCCGGCATCATTGAACGGATTTGATAGCCCCGGGATAATCATAAAAAAAGGAAATGTGAATAGCGATGACTGGTTTTAAATATGAAAAAGATTCAGAAAAAATTGTCACCATCACCATGGACATGACCGGTCCGGTTAATGCCATGAATGAAGAATTTATCGATCTGATTGACGGCACCATGGATCAATTGGAAAAAGAAAAGAACGATATTGCCGGGGTTATCATTACATCGGCCAAGAAAAGTTTTTTTGCCGGTGGTGATCTTAAAAAAATTCTATCCTTTCAAAAAGGAGAGGAACCCCAGGTCTTTGATTTCATAGAAAAGAACAAGGGTTATCTCAGACGCCTGGAGCTATTGGGAAAACCGGTTGTGGCGGCCATAAACGGAACGGCCCTGGGTGGGGGTTGCGAAATCTGTCTGGCCTGCCACCACAGAATTGCCATCAATAATCCCAAAAGTCAGATCGGTATGCCTGAAGTCTCTTTAGGCCTATTGCCCGGAGCCGGCGGCATTGTTCGCACGGTCAGAATGCTGGGACTTGCAAATGCCCTGCCCCTCCTGGTGGAAGGCAAAAAACTGAAACCTGAAAAAGCATTGGCAGCTGGCCTCATTGATGAACTTGCCGAAGATGCCCAGGACATGAAGGCAAAAGCCAAGGAATGGATTAAAGCCAACCCGGAAGCGTTACAGCCCTGGGATACAAAAGGCTATAAAATTCCTGGGGGTGACGCCACAAACCCCAATGTCATCCAGATATTACAGGTGGCCCCAGGGCTGCTGTACCAGAAAACACGGGGCCTTATGCCGGCACCGGAAACCATCCTTGCCGTTGCGGCTGAAAGCCTTCGGGTGGATGTGGATACCGCCCTGAGAATCGAAAGCCGGGGACTTACCAAGCTTATGGTATCATCGGTTGCCAAAAATATGATCACCACCTTTTTCTTCCAGATGAACGAATTGAACGCCGGGGGCAGTCGTCCTAAGGATGTGGAAAAAACCAGGGTTAAAAAAGTCGGTATCCTGGGCGCGGGCATGATGGGTCAGGGCCTTGCCTATGTCTCTGCCAAAGCCGGTATTGAGGTGGTGTTGAAAGACATCAGTCTTGGGGCAGCACAAAAGGGAAAAGCATACTCAGATACCCTGCTTTCCAAGGGTGTAAAAAAAGGCTGGATGGATGAAACAAAGAAATCCGGAATTCTTAATTTAATTCACCCCACCTGTGATGACAAAGACCTTGATGGGTGCGATCTTATTATTGAGGCTGTTTTTGAAAACATGGATCTCAAACACAAGGTGATTAAAGATACCCAAGCCTATCTGGCAAAGAATGGGGTTTATGCATCCAATACCTCCACCCTGCCCATTACCCAATTGGCCAAAGCAGCGGCAAATCCTGAAAACTTCATTGGCCTGCACTTTTTTTCTCCAGTGGACAAGATGCCCCTGGTGGAGATTATTATAGGTGAAAAGACCAGTCCCGAAACCCTTGCCAAAGGGTTTGACTTTACCCAACAGATCAAAAAGGTGCCCATTGTGGTCAACGACTCAAGGGGCTTTTTTACCTCCCGGGTATTTGGAACCTTTATTGATGAAGGCTGCCGCATGGTGGAAGAAGGATTGAATCCTGTGCTGGTGGATGCCATGGGCCGGTTGGCCGGAATGCCTGTGGGGCCTTTGACCATACACGATGAAGTGGCCCAGGAACTGACCAAAAAAGTGGCGGAAACCAACAGAGAGCTGGATGAACAGCTCAATGGTAATTTTTGCGCCATCAATTCGGTCATGGAAAAGATGTCCCTGCTGCTGGTGAAAGAGTATGGCCGGGGTGGCCGGGCCTACGGAGGCGGCTGGTATGACTACCCGGAAAAAGGGGAAAAGCAGATATGGCCGAAACTCTATGACCTGTTTTATGATGAAAAGGCAGATCTTCCCAAACAGGATCTCATTGACAGAATTTTATTCCGCCAGGTGATTGAGTCCCTTCGATGTTACCAGGAAAAGGTTTTTCTATCGGTCCGGGATGGAAACATCGGTTCCATCATGGGCATCGGATTCCCCCCCCACACCGGCGGGGTGCTGCAATATATCAATACCTACGGTGTCCAAAAATTTACAAAACGAGCCGTGGAGCTGACCGAAAAATACGGAGAGCGATTTGACCCGCCAAAAGTACTGTTGGAAAAAGCGGCAAGCAAAGATCTATTAGATCGGAAGAGCACACGTCTGAACTCCAGTCACTCCGGAGAATCTC
>CAXHYW010000102.1:0-8995 GCA_964021475.1 uncultured Desulfobacteraceae bacterium
ATTTTTTTTCTTTATTCAACACCTCTCGAATCAAAAAGCACAACTCTTTCCCAGCAATAGGTTTATTGATGTATCTGGCGATCCCCATTTTTTTTGCCTGTTCTTCATTAAGGTTTTCGCTATAGCCAGTGCAAAGGATAATCGGAATATCTTTCCGTATTTTTAAAATTTCTAATGCAAGCTCATTACCATTCATTTTTGGCATTGCCATATCAGTTATGACAATATCAAAGTCTTGCGGTGCTCGTTTGAACACTTCGTAAGCCTTTTGACCATTTTCAGATACCGTCAGCGCATAGCCATAGCTTTCTAAAAAATCTTGAATGGAAAAACGTATATCATCTTCATCGTCAACAAAAAGTATCGATTCTGTTCCTGTTGGAATCTCTTTTTCAAGAGTACCTTTAATGTTCATATTACTTTTTTGTTCAGCAATCGGTAAATAAATTAAAAAAGTTGAACCCTTACCAATAATACTGTCGACACTGATAGTTCCTCCATGTTCCTCAACTATTGCACGGACCAATGCCAAACCTAACCCAGTCCCCTTCTCCCTGGTTTTTGTTGTAAAATATGGGTCAAATATTTTTTCCCGGGTTCTTTTATCCATCCCGTGCCCAGTATCACTGATTTCAAGTTTAAGATATTTTTGATTTTTATTTATAATAATAGATATATTGTTTGGATCAAGCTCGTAGGTCTCATCTAATTTGACTGTCAACTTGCCGCCTGAATCACTCATGGCATGGTAGGCATTTGTACATAAATTCATTATAATCTGATGCATCTGAATCGGATCAGCATAAATTAAAGCTTTGGAATTAAATTTTACATTTATTTCTATTGTCGCCGGAATTGTTGATCTAATCAGCGTAAGGGCTTCCCTAACAACGTTAAACAACTTAAAATATTGTTTTTCATAATTTGTTTTCCTGCTGAAGGTCAGTATCTGCTGTACTAACTGGGTCGCCCTTGAAGCTCCTTTTACTATATTTCTAATATGTGCCTTTGCTTTTTCAGGATCGTCAATATGCATTTCTGCTAATTGCGAATAACCGAAAATACCAGAAAGAATATTATTGAAATCATGGGCTATCCCTCCGGCCAACGTACCAATTGCTTCCATTTTCTGGGCCTGTATTAATCGCTCCTGAAGCTTTTTCTGCTCTTCCTCGGCCAGCTTACGAGCAGAGATGTCCGTGAGTGAAACTATCCGATCCACACCAACTAAGTTAATATTGATAAGAACAGTTCGAACCTCACCGCTTCTGTGAATGATCCCACACTCATATTGAGAAGGAGGAGATTCTCCATTCATTGAGCGTTGAGTATGATATTTCTTAATTCTTTCCAGGTCTTCATTAACAACAAAATCGGACCATTTCTTTTTCTCAATTATTTCAAATTTAGAATATCCACTCATCTCTTCAAACACAGTATTACACTCTTTAATGATACTATCTTCTCCATAAACACCTATTGCTGTTCCTTTATTCTCAAATATACTTCTAAATTTTGTTTCGCTCTCCTGTAGTGCTTTCTCCGTCCGTTTTCGATCAGTGATGTCCCGGACGATCCCCCGGAAGCCGGTGGGAATGTCCTTTGAATCCTTTACAACGGAAGCGTAAAATTCAAGGGTAATCCGCTCCCCGTCCTTCCTGATGATATCCCATTCACTCTTTTGGATCGGAAGCCCTGTCTTGAACATCTCGTTGTAGATTCCATAGAGCTTTTTCGCATATATCTCTTCAGCGGCATAACGGCTGAAACTTCTGCCCATCATTTCACCCTTGCTGTAACCGAAAAGATTGAGAAAGGCCTCGTTGAAAAAAGTGAAGTTACCGGCCAAATCCAACTCATGATAACCCTCTGACATTTCGTTAAGAATTGTCCGGTATTTTTCCTCGCTTTCTTTCAGGGCAATTTCAGACCGTTTACGTTCGGTGATATCACTTATAATACTGATGATGCCTTCAATCTCACCTTTTGTATCCTGAATATAATCCCAGTCTATCTGTGTATCAATCACACGACCATCTTTTGTTTTATCCATAGTAAAATAGGTTACCGGATGAGGCCGTTCTTTGAGAATGGATTGGTAGTATTCTTTCGTTGCTAATTTTTTTTCTTCATCCACAATCCTATCCCAGATGTGTTTTCCTAATAAACCGCCATCGGCATAGCCTTGAATTTGATGATGCGCCAGATTGCTGTAAGTGATTTTGCCCTCCAAATCCGTCAGTTGGACTCCATAGGGTATCGTATTTAACAGATTTCGATATTTATTTTCGCTATCCTTTAGCGCGTCGTTTGCTTTTCTTTTTTCCTCCAACATTTTGTTTGTAGACACCGCTATATCTTTGAATTCCATTAATTGAATGCTATCCGGATCTATAAAAATCGAATCTGTTCTTGCTTTTTCCAAAAAAGATGAAAAAGTATTAACCGATTTTTGAATTTGATTTGAAATACGCTTTGACCAGAAAAAGATTAAACACAATAACCCTGCCAGGATCACCATGCTTCGGGCAATTCTTTTTTTTAGCCCACTAATCAATGCTGTTTTATTTTCAGAAATCGTTGCTTCGATTGTATCCAAGTAGACGCCTGCTCCAATGATCCATTCCCATTCGGAAATTCCTTGAACAAAAGATATCTTTGGTGAAAGATCCTTTGTGTTCAATTTATTCCAGGAATAACGAACAAACTCGCCCTCTGGATTTTTCCCTGCTTTGATTTGCTCCTGGATAATTTTCACACCATTGGGATCGGTCAGTTCCCATATACTGCTCGACGACATGGTTATTTTACCATTTGAAAAAAGAGGTTCCCCTCGATAAGTACTTCCAAAAAAATATCCTTCTGTTCCAAATCTTAGATTTGATATTCTTTTCAGGATTTCCTCCTGGACCTGTTCCGTTGATTTGTCAAGGTATTCACCTGTACCCAGATACCAATTCAACGGTTTGAAATATTTTATAAAAGAAATTTTATCATACAGAATAGAGGGATCTTTATCAGGTTTTGTCCAGAAATCTTTGACAAAACCTTCACCTTTTCTTTTGATGACATCGATTTCATCCTGGATGAAAAAATTTCCTTTTGAATCCTGCAACTCAATTATATTTTTCCCTTCGAATTCAGGTTTTACAGGATATAATTGCTCAATTCCATCCAGTGAAACGGCAAAATAATAGCCACGTCCATCATTAAACCGAACAGGCCGTAAAGCATCTTTAATCATTTTTTCAATTTCAGGAAGCGATTTTGAATCAACATTTTGTTGATATATATGCTTTGTTATCTGATAGGCTTCATTAACCCTTTCTTCAAGAAAAATCTCAAGTTTTTTTTCTGCCTGCAGCCTCTCGGCATTTATCTTCTGAACAATACGACCCACTTCATTTTTCAAGTGAACTTTTTGAGACTGAATATAACCAGAACGTAAGGAATTCGATTCAGACTTGAAAGTGGAATATTCTCCCTGTATCCATATTAAGCACCATAGCCCTACTGAAATAAAGACGGTATACGTCATTTTATTTAAAAATTTAGTCTGGATACTGGATTTATCTTTCCACATATTACCTCTTCAAATATTTATACAAATCACGCAAGTTCGTTCATTCTTCTTCCTAAAGAAATTCATTTCGTAAGACAGACACATGATTTTTTTTTAAAATTTATGTGTTGAACTGTTTGGCACCACATCAAAACTCTGTCCTAGGTGACTGATGCTATGATCTGGCTGCCCATTTTTCGTTCCATGGCTTTTTTAAGAGACAGGTCAGCAATCATGGTATCCTGAACACCGGTCCCGGACAGGTCACAGATGGTGATCTGAAAGTCGTTCACCCACCGGAGTAAGATTCCTCCAAACAAAAAAAGTCCCTGAATTACCTTTGGATGGGTGTAAAAAAAATAGGCGGTGGATTTGGGTTGAACGAAATAGCTTGCCTTTTGGGCCATCTACTGCGTTTCATCAAAGGCCCAATAGGCCTGCTATTAAACCTTTAATGCGCCTGGTAGATGAACCAAAAGTCTGGGCTATTTATGTCCAACTTATTTCAGCGGTCCTAAGGTTTCCGCTTGTCCCTGAGAATATGGTTTGAAATCACCATCCGCTGGATTTCGCTGGTACCCTCATAGATGGTAAACACCCGGGCATCCCGATAATACCGCTCCACATTATAATCCTTGGTAAACCCGTACCCTCCATGGATCTGGATAGCCCTTGCCGTGACTTTGTTCACCATTTCCGAGGCAAACAATTTAGCAATGGACGCTTCCTTTGTATAGGATTCCTTCCTGTCCTTCATGGAGGCCGCGGAAAAGACCAACTGCCTGGCAGCCTCTATCTGAACGGCCATGTCTGCGATCTGGAACCGAATGGCCTGGTGTTTTGATATGGCCGAACCAAATTGTTTTCGTTTTTGGGCATATTTAACGGCGGCATCAAAGGCGGCCTGGGCAACTCCCAGAGACTGGGCAGCAATACCAATCCTCCCGCTGTCAAGGCCGGACATGGCAATCTTAAATCCATCCCCTTCCTTTCCTAAAATATTGGCAGCTGGCACCCAGCAGTTTTCAAATATCAGATCGGTGGTGTCCGAGGCCCGCAACCCCATTTTATCTTCCAGGTGGCCCACCACAAGTCCCGGAGTTCCCTTGGGAACGATAAAACAAGAAATGCCGCGATGGCCGACGCTCTCGTCGGTTTTAGCGGTTACCAACACCACGCTGCCGTTTTTACCCGAGGTGATAAACCGTTTGGTGCCGTTGATCACATAGGAATCCCCTTCTTTTACAGCGGTGGTGGTCTGGCTGACCGGATCGGAACCGGCATCGGGTTCGGTCAGGGCAAAGGCACCGATGATCTCCCCCGAAGCCAGGGGAACGAGAAATTCCTGTTTTTGCTCTTCCGTCCCGAATTTAAAAAAACTCTCGCAGACGATGGAGTTTTGCACCGACATGACAACGCTGGTTGAGGCACAGGAATAGGCGATTTCGGACAGGGCCAGCACATAGGAAACGGCATCTGCCTCCTCCCCGCCATAGATTTCAGGAATCATCATTCCCATCAATCCCAATTCCCCCATCTGTCGAAAATTATCAGCCGGGAATTCCTTAGTCTTATCCCGTTCGGAAGCAGTATTGGCAATTACCTTCCGGGAGAATTCCCGGACCATATTTTGAATCATTAATTGTTCATCAGTAAGCTTAAATAACATGGATCACTCCTTTTTAAATATTAGGGGGCATAAACGACTACAATCAATTCCGCATCTATATCGCCGGTATTGCGCAGGTCATGCTTTATCCCTGAATTAAAATGGAGAGAATCTCCTGTTGCAAGGTGGTTGACATGGTCCCCCACCTGAACTTCCACCTTTCCTTTCAGCACATATACAAACTCTTCGCCCTCGTGGTGGAAGCCGACGCCATCATGACTAGCGCCTGCATCCACCACAATGCGAAATGCCTTTAAATGCTTATTTTCCGCCCCGGGTGTCAGGGAGGTATAGGCATAATTATCCGTTCTTTTGGAATATGCCTGGGACCGCTCTTCCAGAGAGCCTTCCTGTTCCTTGAGTAAAAACCCTGAATCCAGCTGAAGGGTTCTTGACATCTGAAGCAAGGTTCCCACAGACGGCCTTTTTTCACCAGATTCAATCTTTTTGATAAACTCCTTGGACAATCCTGTTTCATTTGCCATGGTGTCCAGGCTCATATTTTTGTCCAGCCTGGCCCGCCTGATTCGTTTCCCGATGGGGGTACTTTCTTCCTTTTTTACCATTCTATCTCCAATAGTTTGAGATCTTTCAAACTTCATTTTTGACTGAGCGCTCGTTCTGCCCATGATTTGTAAAAAAAACCGCTGTCCCGTTCACCACAACCGGTGAAAAAGTTAGCCGATCACCTCTACCCAATTCTCCGTGTCTTCTGATTTCCCGTATTGAATGTCGGTCAATGCATCATAAAATTTCATGGATGTTTTACCGGGAGTTCCGTCCCCGATGTTCATCACCCGGTCTCCGTAACGGATCTCTCCCACAGGAGAAATAACCGCTGCCGTACCAGACCCGAATACTTCTGTCAGCTGGCCTTCTTCATGGGCCAAAAAAATCTCATCAATGCTGATTTGACGCTCGGATACCTTCATCCCCCATTTTTGAGCCAGGGTAATAACCGAGTACCGGGTGATTCCCGGAAGGATACTGCCGCTAAGGTTCGGGGTTATAAGTTCGCCATTGATAATAAAGAAGATGTTCATGGCACCCACTTCTTCGATATATTTCATTTCAAGGGCATCCAGCCACATCACCTGGGCATAGCCCGCTTTTTTCGCCTTTTCCCCTGCATTGAGGCTGGCCGCATAATTGCCGGCGGTTTTAAATTCACCCACCCCCCCGCGAACCGCACGGACATGGTCCTTGGAAACCCAGATTTTTACCGGATTAAACCCTTCGGCATAATAAGCCCCCACAGAACACAAAATAATATAAAATTTAAAGGTAAAGGAAGATCTCACCCCCAAAAAGGGGTCGGTGGCAATAATGGTGGGACGAATATACAAAGATGTGCCAAGGGTTTCCGGAATCCATTTTTCTTCCAGCTTGACCAATTTTTTCATGCCTTCCATGACCAGGTCAATATCCAGTTCAGGAATACAAAGCCCCTTGGCAGACCGGTTCATCCGGGCAAAATTATCCCGGGCCCGGAAAAGCTGAATTTTATTATCCGGTGTTTTATAGGCTTTCAGCCCTTCAAAAATTGCCTGCCCATAATGCAGCACCATGGCAGCCGGGGACATGGAAAAGTTAGCAAAGGGCTCGATGCGGGGATCATGCCAGCCATTGTCCTCTGAATAATCCATCACAAACATATGATCGGTGAATGCCGTACCAAATCCCAGGTCTGCATCCTTTGGCCGGGTACCGATCCGGTCGGCCCGGGTCACTTTAATCTCCATCTTTCCTCCATTGAGTTTTATTATCATTATATAATTTAGTTAAAGAGCAGGATCGTTTCAAACGGCTTTGTACAAAAAATTTGACTATCCAAAACCAAAGTCCATTTCAAAAAATTTATATTAAGATATTCATTTATGTAAAGCAAAGGTTTTTTAATCCCCTATTTCGATAAAAATTTCCCATAAAACAAAAGCAACTATTTTGGGATTTGAATATTTGTATCCTTGACTTTCACTTGGGTTCTTATAGAGTATATCTCAAACGAGATTCTTTTAAATGGAAAACATATAAAAATCACCCTTATGGTATCTTATTTGAACCCCTTATGAATGCATTATTCATTGTCACCGCCTTTATTTTCGGATTTGTTGTCAAACAAATTGGCTTGCCCCCGCTTGTCGGGTTTCTGGCGGCCGGGTTTGCCCTCAATCTATTTGGGGTGGAAGCCAGCCCAACCCTGCACCACCTATCTGAGATCGGTATTATCCTGCTCCTGTTCAGCATCGGCTTGAAGGTAAAGATAAAAAGATTACTGGAACCCCAAATTTGGGGAAGTGCTTCTTTGCATATGATCCTCATTGTGGTGTTTTTTGGCGCAGTGATCTATGGATTAAGCCTGGCGGGACTCTCCTTTTTCGGCGATCTGTCTCTTCTCTCCTCCCTGGTCATAGCCTTTGCCTTAAGCTTCTCAAGCACGGTATTCGCCGTAAAAATCCTTGAAGAAAAGGGAGAAATGTCATCAAAGCACGGACGCCTGGCCATTGGCATACTCATCATCCAGGACATGTTTGCCGTAATTTTTATCACCCTGTCCAGTGGAAAAATCCCCTCCCCCCTTGCCCTGGGGCTTATTCTTGCCCTGTTCTTCCTGAGAAAACCACTCATGGCAATACTGGACAAGAGCGGGCATGGGGAACTTCTGGTGCTGCTATCGTGTATTCTGCCCATTGCAGGGGCCACAGCCTTTGAGTATGTAGGGCTAAAACCAGATCTGGGCGCGCTGATCCTTGGCATGCTTCTGGCCGGACACCCCAAAACAGACGAACTTGCAAAGGCCATGTTCGGCTTCAAGGATATGTTTCTGGTCGGTTTTTTCCTGACCATTGGAATGGCCGACCTGCCGACCCTTGAGATGGGTTGGACCGCCCTTTTATTGGTGGGCCTGGTTCCCATCAAGGGCATTTTGTTTTTCCTGATACTCACCCGGTTTTCCCTCCGGGCCCGGACCTCATTGCTCACCGCCTTTAACCTGACCAACTATAGTGAATTCGGACTAATTATCGGCGCCCTTGGTGTCAGCCAGGGGTGGATTGGCAAAGAATGGCTGGTGATCCTGGCAGTGGCATTGTCAATCTCCATGATGACTGCCTCACCAGCGGTCAGTCTTTCGAACCGATTTTATCGTCGCTGGAATCTTTTGCTTAAACGGTTTGAAACCCCAAAACGCCTGCCAGGTGATGACATCGTTGACATTGGAGCCGCCAGTGTTGCCGTGTATGGGATGGGACGAATCGGTACTGGTGCCTACGACTCCTTAAGACAACGGTATGGCAGGCAGGTCATTGGGATCGATTCCGATGAGGAGCGGGTTTCAGACCATCTCAGCCAGGGCCGTAAAGTGATTCATGCAGATGCCGCGGATGACGATTTCTGGCAACGGGGGATGACAGCACCCCAGCAAATAAAACTTGGACTCTTAACCATGTCCCACGCCGCCAATATAGCTGTGGCAAAAAAAATATCCACCCTCCCCCATGGAGCAAAGCTTGCCGCAATCGTCCAATACCCTGACGAGATTGAACCACTCAAACAAGCCGGTGTTGATCTTGTACTCGATATTTATGCAGAAGCGGGCGCAGGGTTTTCTGATCATATTTGCCAGATCCTAGGCCAGGGAAAAACAATTTGATCCACCACTTGTTTTCTCCCTTCAAATAACCCGTTCCACCGGCACATTTGGATTGTCAAAAATAAATATCCACCTTCTTAGAAGGTGGTTTTGCCTTTTACCCCCTTATAAG
>CAXHYW010000103.1:0-8943 GCA_964021475.1 uncultured Desulfobacteraceae bacterium
TTATGGATATATACAATCTCTACAGGGAAATGGTCGAAAACCAGGAACTTTTGATGCGGGTTTATCAAAAGGTAGCCCTGGCAAATGAATCGGACATCGATGGTTTCCTTGAAAAAAATATCAAAACAGGGGAGGGCGATCTATACTATCGCATGGGCCCTGTCAAGCAATGGGTGGATGGAACTCTTGGTGCGAGGACGGCTGCCCTTCTTGAGGATTATGCCGATGAGTTGGGCAACAAGGGGATTTATTACTATACCGAAAGCCAATTGTATCAGACCATGGAAAAACTGCACCTGGCAAATATGCAGATCTGTTTGCATACCATTGGAGACGGCTCCCTGGAGATGATTTTGAATCAGTTTGAAACGCTTTTGACCCGGTATCCTAAAAAGGATCATCGGCATAGATTGGTCCATGTTTTTGTGGGCAATAAAACGCAATACCAGCGCATTGCCGCATTGGGATTGAATATCAATACCCAGCCCGTGGCGCTTTCCAGTGATTTGAGCATGCTGGACGACCGCCTGGGAGAAAAAAGAGGCAGCCAAAGTTACGCCTGGAGAACCTTGCTGGATTGTGGTGTCTCGGTAAATTGTGGTTCCGATATCCCGGTGGAAACACCCGATGTTTTCAAGGGAATTTACGCTTTGGTTGAACGAAAAAATGTCGAAACGCCCGGTGCCCCTTCCTATGCTCCTAATGAAAAAATAACCGTTGGGGAAGCCTTGGAAATGTATACAAAAAATGGGGCACAGGCTTCCTTTGAAGAGGATATCAAGGGAAGCATCCGTGAGGGGAAACTGGCGGATCTGGTTGTGCTCAGCGCTAATCCCTATGAGGTTGACGCCGAAACACTTAAAAACATCAAAGTGGAAACTACTATTCTTGGCGGAAAAATCGTTTATCAGCGGGAATCAGGCAATCCACTTTAATTTTTTTGCCAGGGAGTTTTTGCTCGGACCATATTAAAAAAAGACCGACTAAAGGTTATCTGTACCAATAAGTGAATGTTCTTAAGAGACCAATTGATGAGGATGCCAAATGAATTCAACAAAACCCTATGATTTTGATTACATTGTAATTGGTTCTGGTTTTGGTGGCAGTGTGTCCGCCCTGAGACTTTCGGAAAAAGGATATGGGGTCGCTGTGATCGAAAAGGGAAAGGAATGGAAAACAAAAGATTTTCCCAAAACAAATTGGAATATAAAAAAATATCTCTGGATTCCCCAAATCGGCTGTTATGGATATCAAATGATCACCCTTTTCAAGCACGTGATGATTGTCCACGGCAGTGGGGTGGGCGGCGGCAGCTTGGTCTATGCAAACCAGCTTTTGGTTCCCCCGGATGAGGTGTTTGAATCTAAAGAATGGTGCATTCCAGATCCCCGGGAAGCCCTTGCGCCCCATTATGAAACCGCTAGAAAAATGCTGGGGGCAAATGTCAGTCCCCATGTTGGGAAGGCCGATCTATTGTTGAAAGAGGTGGGTATGGAGATGACCGGTAAGGACACCTTCCATAAAAATGATGTGGGGATTTTTTTCGGCACCCCTGAAGAAACCGTTCCAGACCCCTATTTTAATGGCAAAGGACCGGATCGGACCGGATGCACCTTTTGCGGTGCCTGCATGATCGGGTGCCCGGTGGGGGCCAAGAACACCCTGGACAAAAATTACCTTTTTCTTGCCAGGGAAAAGGGTGTAAAAATTATTGCCGAAACACTGGTGACGGGTGTGAGACCGATGGAGCAAGGATATGAGGTGACCACCACAACCACTAGGGGGTTTATTAAAAAGGAAAAGATCTATCGGGTCAAGGGCGTTATCTTTTCCGGCGGTGTCCTGGGGACGGTCAAATTGTTGAGCCAGTGTAAAGATGCGGGACTACTTCCCCATATCTCCGATGAACTGGGCAATTTTGTCCGAACCAATTCCGAAGCCCTCATTGGTGTCCAATCCTTTGATAAAACAAGTGACTGGAACGACCAGATCGCTATTACCTCGGGCATTTACCCGGACAAGACCACCCACATTGAGATTGTCCGCTACAATAAAGGCTCCGATGTATTGCTGAATCTTTTGACCGTCATGGCCGGGGGGGGAGGCAGTGTTCCCCGGGTGATCCGGTATCTGGGCAATATCCTAAGGCATCCACTGCAATTTGCTAAACTTTTATGGCCCTTGGGCAAAGCGGCCTCCATATCGGTGCTCCTGGTGATGCAAACCGATAAGAATCACCTTAAACTGGGCTATAAAAAACGCTGGTGGCGTCTGGGCCGAAAATCCATCAATTCTGAAATCCCGGAAGGGTTTAAAAGATCCCCAAGCTACATCCCCGTTGCCAATGAAACCGCCGAGCGCCTGGCTAAAAAGATGGACGGAATCCCCTTGAGTTCCTTTCCAGAAGTGCTTTTGGACATGTCTACCACCGCCCATATCCTGGGCGGATGCTGCATGGGAGATTCTGCTCAAACCGGGGTGGTGTCGGGCAAGGGTGAATTGTTTGGTTATCCGGGCCTTTATGTGGCGGATGGGTCCGTGGTTTCGGCCAATCTCGGGGTCAACCCGAGTTTGACCATTACCGCATTGTCAGAGCATATCATGTCAAATATACCAGCCAAGAAGGACACCCTATAGAATAAAGCTAGCGCCACTCAATATCCCGGGAGTGGAACATGAGGATGAGACGTTTGCCGGGCAGAAGTTTCAGTGCGTTGGCTTGATCCGGCGAAAAGCTTAGATTCAGGGAAAAATTATCCGCCGCCAGGGTGGTCATGATATGGCCGGAATTCTTTTCCATGAGCATGGCAACGATTTGGGCGGTGATCTGGTTATCATACCCGTTTGCCTGATCCCGTTCAAGGCAGATGTGAATTTTTTCTTTTTGTATCACGGCAAGTTTGTCGGGTTTTCCCCGGGCGGGTAAACGGATATGTTCGCTTGTGTCCCCATCTTTAAGGTGTTTTACGGGGTACTCGGAACAGGACAGGTCGTAGGGCGGGGGAATGATATTTTCCCTGCCTGTTGAAAAAATTTTACCATTGGCAATGGATATTTGCGTGTCACTGCATTCATACAGCCAGGGCAGATCATGGCTGGCAATCAGAAGCGTACAGCCCCAGTCTTTTCTGGCAGCCAGGGAGGCCTTCCGGATCAGGTCTGCACTTTTGGTATCCACACTGGCCACGGGTTCATCCAGGAGCAACACTTCGGGTTTGAGAATGAGGCGGGCGGCCATGGCTACCCGTTGGGCCTCCCCGCCGGAAAGTTCATGCCATTGGCGGTGGGCAAATTCCCCATAGCCAAGTCCCACATTTTCCAAGGCCTCTTCAATCCGGTTTTTAAGGTTACCTAAGTCTTTTCGGATTTTTAACCCATAGGCAATGTTTTCGAAAACCGATCGTTTTAAAAGATAGGGTTTCTGGGTGAGCAGGGTGACCCTGGAACGGACCCGGGGGGATAGGACAAATTCTTTTCGCCCGTTGAAAAAAACTTCTCCCATACTTGGTTTCAGAGCAAAGGCCATGATTTTTAGTAACGTGCTTTTGCCGCTGCCGTTGGGACCGGTCAAGCCAGTGATGGAACTTTTAGCGATTTGCAACCCATCAATATCCAGTACTTTTTTGTCCCCGTAATAGTGTCGGATCTGGTTTAGTTTATAGGAAATCTGGGTCATTTTTATTGCTTTCGTAAAAAGGAGAGGGAAATGTTAACGGCAAAGGCAATGCCAATGAGGACAAGCCCAAGGGCGATGCCATCGGCAAAAAGTCCCTTGTTGGTTTCAAGGGCAATGGCCGTGGTGATGGTTCTGGTGTGATATTTAATGTTGCCCCCCACCATCATGGAGATTCCAACCTCGGTCAACACCCGGCCATAGGCTGTGACGGCAGCAGCCAGCAGGCCGTATCGGACTTCCCACAAACAGGTTGTGATAATATTTCTTTTGCCGGCTCCCAGGGAAACCAGGGTCAGTTTAAGCTCAGGATCTATATTTTCCACGATGGTGGCGGTGAGGGCGGTTACAATGGGAAAGGCAAGGATGGTCTGGCCAATGGCAATGCCGGTAAGGGTAAATAGCATTCCGAACTGCCCCAGGGGCCCCTGGCTGGAAATAAATGCATAGACCAGAAGCCCCACGGAAACCGTGGGAAGTGCCAGGAGGGTATCTAAAATGGTTCGAAGACCTCTTTTCCATTTGAAATCAAAGTACCCCAGAAGGAATCCGCAGGGCAGACCTGCTCCAAGGGATATCAGCATGGAGCAGGTGGATGCCTGCAGTGTTGCAGAAATTGCTGTATAAGTTGAATGATCAAAGTTTACCAGCAACTCAATGGCGCGAATAAAGCCTGCAACAATAAAATCCATAAATTCCTGTAACTACTTTGCGTTGGGGATAAATAATTTTTGATCCAGAAGCCTGAAATCTCCAATGAGCTTCTGAGCCGGGGCCGATCCCATCCAAGCGGAAAATTTTAAGGCAAGATCGTATTTGGCCTTGGGGCAGTTATTCGGGTCAAGGGTCAGCACGCTATATTGATTCAAAAGGATTTTATCTCCTTCCACCAATACTTTCAAGGGGGCATTTCCGCCCTGGCTGTCCTGGTATTTGATATAGGTGCCCCGGTCTGTCATGGTATAGCCATTTTTTTCCTGGGCCATAGTGATGGTGGCCAGCATGCCCTGGCCGGTCTGGATATACCAGCTTTCGGTGTCCGGCAATGCAATCCCCGCTTCTTTCCACAGCAGTTTTTCCTTTTTGTTGGTACCGGAATCATCTCCCCGGCTCATGAAGGGGGTGGTATGGCTTTTGACGGCCGTAAGCGCGTCTGTTATGCTTTTTCCTTTTATGCCAGCCGGATCTGATTCAGGTCCGATGATGACAAAGTCATTGTACATGACTTCTCTTCGATCCTTGCCATATCCTTTTTCGATATATTTTTTTTCTGCGCCAGGGGCATGGACCAGCAGCACATCCACGTCACAGTTCTGGCCCAGTTTCAGGGCCTTGCCGGTTCCCGTGGCCGTCCATTTGAGGGCAATCCCTGTTTCTTTTTCAAAATGGGGGATCAGATACTCCAAAAGGCCTGTATTGTCAGTGCTGGTGGTGGTTGCCATCATTAAAGCTTTGTCGCCGGCCAGGCCATAAGTTGTCAATACGAGCAGAACAACTCCAGTCAAAAGACTTGAAACTAATTTTTTCTTGTACATTTTTTATATTTCCTTAAGTTTATGGGTCACCTAAATATATGCTTTGGAAATATGGGAATGTGGCTCCCCTGTCAAGAAAAACTGTATGTATTTCATCCAAGCCTGATCATACTAACCGATACGAACCATTACGAACAGAGAATGCTATCTGTCTTTCAGGAACAGTCCATGGTACTCCTCTTCTGATATGTGTTTTTTCAGGCGCTCATTTACAAATAAATAGATTTCTTCCAACTCCTGGTCTGAAAGCCTGGGAAGCAATGTTTTCATGAACCCGTCCTCTGAGAATTTTTGTAAATAAAACATGACGGTTTCTTCATCGGTTTCGCGATCCATGCCGAAAGCACCCAGACCCTTGTATCCATGGATAAAATCATGTGTGTCTTTTTTCATATTTGTTTGTGTCCTATTATTTTAAAAGTTGAAACCTTATATCATATTTTACCAAAAGGGAGGCGTTTTTTAAAAATCGGGATCCATTCCTTTCTCCGTAATAAAATGGATGGCGCAGCCGGGCCTGTGCTTACAATAAAGTTTGGGGTCCTTGCACCGCATGCATTCCTTGCATTGATAAATATCATATTTTGTACACCGGTAGGGGGTTTCCCGTAATGGATGTTTTTTGCATTTGCCCATGTTTTCTCCTTTGTGGTTGTCGAAAAAATAAATATTGGACTTTTTTAAAATTTGTCAATTTTTATGGGGAACATTCTTCACCGTAAAAATAGTATGGGTCACTCTTCGTATGACGCGGATCTTTTACGAAATTTAAAGGCGATGTGTGTCAAAGGGAAAAAGGGAAAACCCATACCATTAAAAGATGGGATCACCCTGATCCTGGTTAAATTGGTGGTTTACAAGGCGCAATTAATTCTCTATACTTTTTAAAATTACGATATCTTTTTAAAAATACTTATCCAAAGTAGGAGTCTCCATGGATTTTAAATACCTTGCTTCCAAAATTGGCATTGATGACGAAGATTTTATGGAACTGGTTGAGCTTTTTATTACCACCACCCTATCGGATCTGGATAAAATAAAACAGGGGGTGGCAGCCAATCATCCTGAAGATGCTGCCGCCGCCGCCCACTCCATCAAAGGCGCTGCCGGGAATATGGGATTTGAGGCCATGTCTGAACTTGCCAAAAAAATGGAGATCCAGGCAAAGGCTGGCAGTCTTGAAAATTTTGATGCCCATATCCTTGATCTTGAAAGCCAGGTCAACCAACTATCAACTAACTGATTTTTAAATTTATAAAAGGCGTTTACCATGGGAAATACGCAGCCTTATACCGTACTGGTCGTGGATGACAATCTGGTGAATTTAAAATTGATTGAAAAATCCCTGTCCAAGGAAGGGTATCTGATATTTAGTGCGGATAATGGTCCTGATGCCAGGTCCATAGCCCTTGATAAACTTCCCGATCTGATATTGCTGGATATTGAAATGCCCGGGGAAAACGGATTTGACGTGATTAAAAAACTCAAGGACGATGCTGCCACCAATTCGATTCCTGTGATTTTTTTGACGGGCGTCAGTGAAGTGGACGCCAAATTAAAAGGGTTTGATCTGGGGGCAGTTGATTATATTACAAAGCCCTTTCACCCCCTGGAGGTGTTGGCCCGGGTCCGGATTCATTTGAAACTTTCCATTGCCACCAATTCTTTAATCCAGGACCAGGCCGCCAAGCTTCGTCAGGTGACAAAGGCCCAGGTGGCCATGATGCCTTTGCCGGAAGAGCATCCCCATGCCAAGTTTGGGGTTTATTACAAAGCCTTGCAGGAGGCAGGAGGGGATTTTTACGATATCTTGAATATTTCAGACAAGATCACGGGTTATTTTGTGGCAGACTCTTCCGGCCACGACATTGAAACCAGCTATATGACCGCATCGGTAAAGGCCCTACTGGCCCAAAATTGCACACCTGTGTATTCACCTGCCGAAAGCATGAAAATGATCAATGATGTGCTGGTGGAGATCCTGCCCCAGGGTAAATATCTGACCGCCTGTTATATGCATATCAACCGGACCACCATGAAATTGACCATTATCAATGCCGGTCACCCGCCCGTGGTATGCCAGCCTGTCCAAGGGGACAGTTTTCTCATCAAATCCGAAGGGGATGTGTGCGGGATGTTTTCCGATGCTCATTTTGGTATCGAGACCCTTAAGGTAAGCCGTGGAGACCGATTTTTTATTTATTCCGACGGGCTTGTGGAGTCAGCAGAAGATAAAATCACTTGGGTCAGCGGTGCAGACGGCCTTTTGCCTGTTTATGAAACCTTAAGAGAGGTTCCCTATGACAGGGCACCAAAGGAAATGATCAGCCAATTGTTCGGCAATAATTCTTGCCCCGAGGATGATATTGTTCTCCTCTGTATTGAGGTATAATCCATGGAAAAAGAATTTGATATATTTGAGGTAATTGAATCCAAAGACACCCTTCATATCCGGTTTTCTTCCTATTTTGAATACATTGATGAGGTGTGTAAGACGGTCACAAACTTTTTGACATCAAGACAGGAGGGGGTGGCTTCCCATATGTTTGCCACTAATCTGGTCCTGAGGGAAGGGCTGACAAATGCGGTTCGCCATGGCAATAAAAATGACCCGGACAAGATAGTGGACGTTCAACTGGAAATTGACAGGGGGAAAACCATTTCTCTTCAGATAGCTGACCAGGGAGAGGGGTTTGACTGGAAAGCACAGCAGACAGCTGAACTGCCAGAAGAAGCAGATCATGGGCGAGGCATTCACATTATGGAAACCTATTTCACCCGGTATTCCTACAACCCCAAAGGCAATCTTTTATATCTGGAAAAGACAATCGAACAAAATATTTAATCCAGCCTTAATGCAAATCTAACACAATTCTAGTGAAGAAAAGGTAAAACTACTCCCAAAACACAGGATGTCTGGTTTATTTAGATGATATCTAAGATATGTAATTTACGGGGGTAAGAATGACAAGTCACCTTGACCGGTCAATACTTCGGATCAAAAAAGAAATTCTCTCTTTGGGGGCCATGGTGGAGGATCGGTTTAAGCGATCGGTGGCGGTGATTCAAACCGAGGACCTTGAACAAGCTCAGTTCATCATTGATACCGATTATAAAGTGGATGAGCGAGAAATTGAGATTGAAGAGGAATGCCTCAAGATGCTGGCATTGTATCAGCCGGTGGCAACTGATTTGCGCCTGATTGTGGCGGTGATCAAGATTAATAATGACCTGGAACGGATTGCCGATTATGCGGTGAATATTGCCAAACGGTACAAAACCTCTGCCGGGAATACCAATAAATTCAAATATGATTATACGGCCATGGGGGATCTGGCTGCAAAAATGATGAAGATGAGTCTGGATGCCCTGGTTTCCATGGATGTTGACATGGCTTACGAGGTCCGGGAAATGGACAAACAGGTCAACCTCATGAGAAATGATGCCTATGGGATCATGAAGGGCGATATTCAAAATAACCCTCAAATGGTTGAGGAAATCATTAACATGTATCTGATCTCACGGCATATCGAACGGGTGGGAGATCACACCACCAATATTGCCGAAGAGGTTATTTATTTGATTGAGGGAGAAATAATCCGCCATACCTGATACCTTAAGCTCCCAATAGAATCTTAAACCCCATATAAAAAACAGGATAGGAAATGTCTAAGGAAACCATACTGATTGTTGATGATGAAGAGGATATTATTGAACTCATAAAATACAATCTTA
>CAXHYW010000104.1:0-8909 GCA_964021475.1 uncultured Desulfobacteraceae bacterium
CTGCTATTGATGCCCGTTTTTTCTGATACCTGATCCAGGATATTCTCAGCAGTTGTCCTGGCTGGGTAAAAAAGCACAAGAAGGCTCCCCACCCGGGCATTTACCTTTACATGGGACACCCCTTGAACCGCAACTATATTTTTTGCCAATTTTTTAGCGGTCTCTTTATCTTTCAACAGGGGATTCCTAAGTCGGAAACGACGAGGAACTTCTTTGACACTCATTTTGAAGCCTTTCTTTATGGTTAAATAAAACGTCTTATATTACATTTTGCATAATTTTAAAAGGCTGCCTAACTTTTTCTGTGTATTCCAAATAAACTTATTGACTTCGAATAAAGTTAGTTGTAGAAGACTTTTTTCATGTTGTTCTGTTTGCCAGACACAGTGATCTGGTCATGCCTTCGCGCAACAGAACTCACATATATACAAAAAAAGGAGGAAAAAATGGGTGTGAATCGTTGGGTTTTTTTTATAGCCGGTGCCGTGCTTGGTGCTGCCGGTGTGGGATTTGCCACAAGTCCCGGGGGAAAGAAAGTCATTTCAGATGTAATCCAGGGAGGCAGCGGGCTAAAGGAAAATGTTGCGACCCGGATGGAAACCCTCAAGGAGGATATCGAAGATTATGTTGCTGAAACAAAGCATAAACGGGCTCAAAAACAAGAAGATACAGAAACGGCAAATGACAGTTCTGAACCCGCATCAGACCCTGCTTAGCCCCTAGGAAACATTAACCATAGATTCAGGAAAAACTCATGAGTGTGATTCATAGTATTCCGGGCCGCATCCGGTTTTCAGCCCGGTCTGTCAGTGCTGTCCGACTGTTAAAGGAAAAGGCAGGTGTTCTCCTTGGCCCAGCGGACATAACCGTTTATCTAAGTTATAATATCCGGACAGGTCGGGGGTTGCTGATATTTACCGGGGATGAAAGATTGACTCGAATATTGGCCGGATTGATCGAAATCCTTGCCAGCGATCTTGCATCCCTGCCCCGGGATACCAATGAATCACTGAATTTCCCCGTTTCTGGGTCTGCTGAGCAGGAGAATCCTTTTTGGACCATCGCCAAAAAGGTGGCCAATCACTATTCAACCCGACTGTTTATGCCCCCGGCAATGCGCCCTGTATGGTGCATTATCAATGTTGCCCCCCTAATACTGAACGGACTGAAAGCTTTGGCCCAAGGCAAGCTGGATGTAAATGTGCTGGATGCTGCTGCGATTTTAACGGCCCTGTTCATGCGGGATTTCAATACAGCAGGAACGATTCATCTTTTAATGGGTATCAGCGAGATTCTTGAAAACTGGACCCGGGAGAAGTCAAAACGTGACATTTCAGGACTCTTTACCCAGGACAGATCGCCCGTATGGATAATGCGCAGGGGCGAACCTGAGTCTGTTCCCTTTGAAGCGGTTGCCCCAGGAGACCTGGTGGTTGTCCGGGCAGGCGGAAAAATACCGGTTGATGGTGTGGTGGCCGACGGTCTGGCCATGGTGAACCAGTCGTCCATGACAGGGGAGCCCATCGCTGTAGAGAAAAAAATAGGCAGTGAAGTATACTCAGGCACCATCCTTGAACAGGGCCGACTCATCATCCTATCCGAGGCTGTGGGGGAACAGACCCGGTTTGCCAGAATAGCCAAAATATTGACCGAATCCGATGAAATGAAAGCCAACATTCACAGCCATGCTGAAAGGCTGGCAGATAAAATAGTCCCCTTTTCCTTTGTATTTGCCGGTATCGTCTTTGCCGCAACCCGGGACATAAGAAAGGCGGCCACAGTATTGATGGCAGATTATTCATGTGCCATTAAAATAGCCACTCCCCTTGCGGTGAGAGCTGCCATGCTGGAAACGGCTAAAAACGGAGCCGTCCTGAAAGGGGGAAAACACCTGGAATCCCTATCCAGAGTGGATGCCGTTGTTTTGGATAAAACAGGTACGCTGACCCAGGCCATCCCTGAGGTGGTTAACGTCTGCCCGGTGAACGGGTTTTCCAGGGAATTTGTTTTGCGCCAGGCCGCCTGTATGGAGGAGCATTTCCCCCATCCCATTGCCGATGCCGTCATCAGAAAGGCAGACGAAGAGGGGCTGGATCATGTAGAGGATCATGCAGAAGTGGAGTACATCCTTGCCCACGGCATTGCCACCACCCTGAACGGTCAGCGCACGGTGCTCGGCAGCCGACACTTCATCCACGAGGATGAAGGCATTGCCTTGGAGGAGGCAGAAGAGGCTATTCAAGAATGCATGGCACATGGACTGTCCCTTCTCTACTTTGCATGCGGCGGGAAACTGGCCGGGATCATTGCCGTGCAGGACCCGGTCCGAAAAGATGCAAAAGGCTTTATCGATCTGCTTAAAACAAAAAAGACAAAACGTATTGTCATGCTTACAGGGGATGACCAAAGATCTGCCCAGGCCGTTGCCGCAGAACTGGGTATTGAAGAATACCATGCCCAGGTACTACCCGAAGAAAAGGCTGCCTTGATCAATAAATTGAAAAACCAAGGCCATACCGTGGCCATGATTGGAGACGGCATCAATGATTCGGCAGCTCTTGCCTGTGCCGATGTCGGTGTCTCCCTGAAACATGGTGCGGATATTGCCAAAGAAACCTGTGACATCATTCTGACAGGGCAGGAACTGGACAGTTTTATCCATGCCATGACCGTATCAAACCGCACCATGACCCGTATCCGGAGAAACTTTCTTTTTATTGTTTCAAGCAACACGCTTTTCATCGGTCTAGGTATTACCGGAGTCATCACTCCGGCTATGATGGCGTTACTGCATAATCTGGGAACGGTACTTACTTGCGTGGCTTCCATGCGGCCTGTGCTGCGGTGAGGTCTGTGGCCAGAAGGTAGCAGATAATTCATAGCTTGAACTCAAATGACCATTTCATAGCTGCATTTTCAAGTAATTTAGTTCTGTATTGGTTTGTGACCGAGAATTGTTGTCCTTTTCCTCGCATCCATCCTTTTTTTTTGATATTATCTGTCTGCCTATAATTTTTTGCCGGAAACGGTCATCCGGTTACCCCATAGTAAGGAGAGCCCATGCATTATTGTTATTATCAATCTCCGGTTGGTCGATTGTTGTTAACGGGTCGCGACCGGCTTGAAACCTTAGATTTTCCCCTGGGCAAAACCCGAAGGGAACCGGAATCGGATTGGATCGAGGGGACCGCTTTTTTTTTAAGTGTTCTGAACCAGCTTTCTGCCTATTTTGACGGATCCCTTAGACGCTTTTCTTTGGACCTTGATTTAAAGAGACAGGGAACCCCCTTTCAACAAAAGGTCTGGGAGGAGTTGCAGAAGATTCCCTATGGCCAGACCATTTCCTATGGGGAACTTGCGGGAAGAATCGGCAATCCAAATGCCTTTCGGGCCGTGGGCATGGCCAACGGTAAAAATCCCATTTCCATTATTGTTCCCTGTCACCGGGTCATTGGCAAAGACGGGAGTCTCACAGGGTTTGGCGGGGGTGTTGATGTGAAAAAACAATTGCTGTGCCTGGAGCAAAAAAATCTGGAGCAAAAAAATGGGTAGGGCATTGCAAATACAAGGGCGGTCTGTAAAATTATGGCTGGGGATGATGGTTTTTTTAGTTTGGCTGGTTTTGCCCGGAATGTCCTTTGGACAAGACAATGGGTTCTATTTTGTTCAGATTACCGATACCCACCTGGGTATCCCCGGAAACTCGGAGCGGACAGAACAGGTGGTGGCAGCGGTCAACCGTCTTCCCATGGAGATTGCCTGCCTGGTACATACCGGGGACATCATCGACCGGAGAAAACGAGGGGATGCGCAAGTTCTTGCCGATGCCGCCTTAATCTTCAAGGGTCTCAAGCCTGGGGTTCATTTTCTTCCGGGTAACAATGATATCAACCTTATGGCATTCACCCAAAAAAGCCGCGCCGATTATGAACGTAATTTTGGCAGTCTGATATCCCGGGCCGAATACAAGGGGGTCGTCTTTTTATTTGCCTATACCGATCCCTTGCGGGAATCGGTTGCCATGGAGGGGTATGATCCCCTTGGGGCCATCAAGGACCAGTTGGATGCCGCCAAAGGGAAGCCGGTAATTCTTTTCCACCATGGACCCAGCGTGGCGGATTTTTATAACAATCGGTTCCATGGCGGCTGGGCTAAAAAGGCAAAGGAAAAATGGGTGACACTGATCAACCAATACAATGTCAAGGCCGTCATTACCGGACATTTTCATCGGGATGAATTCCATTGGTTGGGGGACGTGCCCTTGTACGTATCCCCTCCCGTGGCACAAAAATGGGGCCGTCAGGCCAGCTTTCGGATATATGAGTACCAAGACGGCAGAATAGGATATACCACCCAGTATCTGGAGTGAGGTAATTTGCCACCAATGCAATTACCCTGCTGGTAAATTACCCAAAACCTATAAAAGGAGAGAACCATGTTTGTCTTGGGCATCCAGGGAAGTCCGCGGAAAAATGGGAATTGCGATCATCTGTTAACCTTGTTTTTAAAGGCATGCGAATCCCATGGGGCAAAAACCCAGGTAATTCATCCGGGAAAACTTGCTATCGGGCCTTGTCGTGAGTTGATTGTCTGTGAGAAAAAAGGGTTCTGCCCCATTCGGGATGAAATGGAGGAAAAGGGGTATTCCCTGGTCAAAAAGGCGGATGTGGTGGTGTTGGCGTCCCCGGTTTTTTTCTATAATGTGACGGCCCAGGCAAAGGTGTTCATTGACCGGTGTCAGATGTTCTGGGGCCGAAAATATAAACTTAAGCTTCGGGATCCGGATGGGTATTCCCGCCAGGGATTTTTGTTGTCGGTGGGGGCCTCGGGCGGAAAACGACTCTTTGAAGGGGTGGAGCTGACTGCCAAGTATTTTTTTGATGCCATCTCTGCCGATTATGTCGGTTCTTTGACCTATCGAAATGTGGAGGATGCCGGAGATATTCTTCCCCGGCCCGAGCTTACAGAGGAGATTCAGGATGCAGCAAGGCATTTGCTGAAAGAGAGGTCCGATAAAAAAATTATTTTGTTTGTTTCAATGACGGCCTGCCTAAGCCAGATGGCAGCCGCTTTTGTCAAGGACGCTGTAAAGGGGGAATTTACCGTATTAACGGCGGGAATGGATTCGGAAAGTCAATCAGACCCTCAGATGGTAAGGGTGATGGCAGAAAAACACCTGGATCTCAAATACTGGGTTCCTCTGTCCCTGGATGCGGTATTGAAAGAATTGGACAAAGAACCTGATCTTGTCATCTTTCTGGGGCCCGATCAGGTAATCCCGGACCTGCCCTTTGCCAAACTGGAGCGATGGAATATGGTAACGCCAGATACCCTCTCCCAGGAAGGGTTTCGGGCACTCAGGGATGAGATTGAGCAGCGGGTGCAAACAAGGCTTTCCTCCATGGGGGTATAATCCTATAGTTTCAGAGCGGGTACCAGGGTGGCCAGCACTTTTTTGGAAAAATTGCCCAGGTTGTCAAAGAGAATGCCAAAACGAGTCTGGCTTCCATCCATCCGGGAACTTCTGATTTCTCCTTTGATGGACAGGCTCTCAAACTGGCCATAGGCCAATTGCAGGGTGACCGGCGTGGTTTTACAGCATTCCAGGGGGATGGAACTGTCAACCATGCAAAGGCATCCGTTCTTATTGATATTGACAATCACAGCTTCAATACAGTCGTTTTCCATACGTATCTGGATGGGAAGAAAACATTCCACTCTTTTTTTGGCCCGGATATTACAGCTTTCCACATCCTGGGGATATTCCAGGAAAAGAAGATAATCCGGATCCTGGATGGTCCGTATGATATGGGTATTAAATCCAAAAACATCGTCGGACAGGATATATTTAACCTTTAGGGGTTCCCCTGGGGTCAGAGGGCTTTTTTCCCAATTTTGAGCCGCCATCTGCACAATGAGATATTTTCCCACATCCATGCCGATGAGTTGACTGGATACGCTCCTTTCCGGATCTTTCGGTTCAAGGAGCAATGTGGTACCAAGCTCTATGAACAATCGTTGGCTTCTATTAAACGGAACCGATTTTTTTATCATTCTACCTGCTGCCCCTTTGGAATAATACTATTTTTATGGTCTCAAAGACGATGATAAGATCTAAAAACAAAGACAGATTATTAATATAATACAGGTCATACCTGAGTTTTTCCACTGAATCACCCAAAGAGGCACCATAGGGGTACATGACCTGGGCCCAGCCGGTGATGCCGGGTTTGAGCGCATGCCGTTCCGGATAATAGGGCGTGACCTTGGAGATCTGTTCCACAAACTCCGGCCGTTCGGGCCGGGGGCCGATAAAGCTCATATCCCCTTTGAACACATTGATCAGCTGGGGTAATTCGTCAATTCGGGTTTTCCGCATAAAGGATCCGAACAAGGTTGCCCTGGGGTCATTTTCCTGGGCCCAGGAGGCGCCGGTCTCTTTTTCTGAGTCCCTGGCCATGGATCTGAATTTGTAAATGGTAAAGAGTTTGCCGTTAAGGCCCACCCGTTGATGGGAATATAGGACCGGCCCCGGGGAATCCAGTTTGATCAAAAGGGTGATCAAAGGGAAAAAGGGAAGACAGATGCATAACAATATGGAGGAGAGGATCAGGTCCACTACTTTTTTCAGGGAGCGGATAAAGGGGGTGATCAGAAACCCCTGACTTTGAACCAGCCAGGAGGGGTTGATATGCTCCACAGGGATTTTTCCGGTGATCAGTTCAAAAAAGGAAGGATAATCGATGATCCTGACCCCCATGAGTTTGCAGGTGACCAATTTGCTGGCAACCAGATTTCCCCGTCTTTCCGTTAAGGCTATGACGATGGCACGGGCATTGAGCTGTCGGGCAAGTTCCACGATATTGTCAATATGACCGATGATCTTTTCCCGATCAACAGAGATGGGATCCATGGGGGTTTCAACATAGCCCAGCAAGGCATATTTTCCAGGGGATTGCTCAATGAGGGTTTCAACATTTTTCGCGGTGCTTCCGGTGCCGATGACAATGATTTTTTCGGCAAAAAAATGGGCATCATTGGATTTGTGGAAAAGACTTTGCCATGTGTGTTGGAGTACAAAAAACAGACCCAGGCTGACCAAAAGCCCGGGCAAACCAGCGGTCCAGGCAAGGGTGGCGGGTTTGCCCGGAAGAAGTACCAATAGGATAAATGAAAGGACCAATGCCAGCAATGAACGGACCATGCGTTCCTTATAGGTCCATTTTTCCGGTTGATACACTTCGCAAAGATAGGAAAAGAGCAATACCACAGGGATAAACCAGAGCGTCCACATGGGCAGTGACAAAGTTTTGAAACTAAACACCGGTATCAGAGCGGTGATACCAACGAGAGCATCCCCGGCCAGCAAAATGATTTTATTTCGAACAAAGCCTCCCTTTGCCAATAGTCCCAATTATTTACTCCTGTGTGTCTGCGTTTTTAAAAAAGTTTTTCATGTGAATATAATAACCTTTAATATATAGAACCGATTTACATGTCAAGGAAAGGAACAGAATGCCGGGAGTAAAAAAAATTGGTTAGGGCCGCAGACGAAATAAGGCAAGCTATTTCGTTCAAGTTATAAAATTTGCGGTCCATACAACTTTAACCTCGATCCGATTGGCCATTGCCACTCTTCTTTTATCAAGTTAACATAAAAACCAAACCAAACCTTAATTTTGGTTTGATACTTTCTCCACCGATATACAGATGCGGGTGCACCCGGACAATTACATAAAAACAAACAATGAATTCAGGAGAAAAAAATGAAAACAAAGGATATTTCAAGACGGCAATTTTTTAAATTTTCAGGCACAGCCCTGGCCGGGAGTCTTCTTTCCACGGGATTGGGTTCCGTCGTTTTTGCACAGACGGCTTCCCGGGATTTTGGCACCATAAAATTCGGGGTGATCTCAGATGCCCACCTGGATATCCGGGGAAAAAACGGTATGAAAATGAGTGCGGAAAGTGTGAACAGCGTCAAAAAAACCGTTGATGGGTTGAATCTGGAGGAGGATCTGTCCTTTGTTTTGGTGGCAGGAGATCTTCTGCTGGATGGGGAAAAGGAAAATGCCACCCAGATAAAAGCCCTCCTGGACACCCTGGAATATCCCTATTTTGTCATTGCGGGAAACCATGATTATATGCCAGCAGACCCCACAAAAAGACGGGAAAACTTTTCCTATCTCACCATAAATGATTTTGTCAAATCATTTATGGGCCATGGATATGATAAATCCATGAAACGCTATTATGCCCAGCAGATCAAACCGGGCCTTCGGATCATCGGGTTGGATGCCTGTCTTCCCGAAGACCCCAAAAAATGGGGCGGCGTACTTCCCAAAGAACAGATCACCTGGCTGGACAAACAACTCACCGACCACAAGGAAGATTTGAACCTGATCATGATCCACCACAATCTTATCCAATGGACGGCGGATGAGCTTGCCGGAGGCCCCAAACAATGGTTTGCCATTGACAATGCACAGGAGGTAAGAGCTCTACTGGCCAAGCATTCCAAGGCAGCTCCTGTGGTCATCTCAGGACATCGGCATATCGGGTTGAACTACAAGGAACTTTCCGGTGTAAATTACTTTGCCATGCCCTCCATCAATTCCCATCCCATGCGATACACGCTTTTTGAACTTAACCATAAAGCCATCTCTTGGAAGACCCCCATGGTAGGACTGCCCGTAAAGGTCCACATGGAAGCCAAGGAAAATCTGCTCAATGCCGAATGGTGGCGGGCAACCCAGCATAAAAAGAGAAATTCCTTTACGGATAACCAGGTGCTCTCCCTTTATGAGAACAGCAGCATGGTTTTGGGTGAAAAGGAAATTATATAGATGGTCACCCAGCTTGAAAAGGTATTGGTGGATTAGAGACAAGGGAGAGAACCGGAAAAAGGG